>DASTAI010000111.1:0-10469 GCA_035712865.1 Solirubrobacterales bacterium | reverse complement strand
GGGAGGCGATGCAGCCCTCCGGGCGGGTGATCACCGCGTTGGCGGCCCCGAGCTCGACCAGGCTGCGCAGCCCGCTCAACAGGTCCTCGCGGTCGTTGAACTCGTGGCCGACCGCGCCCTCCGCCTCGCGCAGGTTCGGCGTCACCGCCGCCGGCTCCGCGCGCAGCGAGGCGATCAGCGGCTCGCCCTCCGTATCGACGATCGTCTCCACTCCGATGGCCTTCAGCTCCTCCACGATCCGGGCCGAGAAGGCCGGCGGGACGGAGGGCGGCAGGCTCCCCGCGATCGCGCACATCCGCGCGCCGCGGGCGAGATAGAGCAGCTTCTCGAGAAAGCGCTCGAGCTCCTGGGCGGTGACGTCGGGCCCGCGTTCGTTGATCTCGGTCTGCTCGCCCGAGGTGGGGTCGATCACCGCGAGGTTGGTGCGGGATTCGCCCCCGATCCAGGTGAAGTCCGTGAGGATCGATTCCTCCGCCAGGCGCTCCATCAGCCGGGCGCCGGTTGGCCCCCCGGCAAGGCCTGTTGCGATCACGGGACGGTCGAGCAGCTTCAGCGCGCGGGCGACGTTGACGCCCTTGCCGCCGGCGACGGTGCTCGCCTCGACGGCCCGGTGACGGTTCCCCTGGCGAAAGCTCGGCACGGCCACGGTGCGATCGATCGCGGCGTTCAACGTGACGGTCAGGATCACCCGGTGCCTCCTTCCCGCTCCATCCTCTGGCGCCGCCTGCGCATCCGCTCCTCGTGCATCCTTCGCCTCTCCTCGGGGGTCCTTTGTCGGGGCGAGCGCTGCGGCTCCTGAGCTCGCGGTTCCGGATCGCCGGGCGTTCGGTTCCCGCGGGCTCTCAGGGTCAGCAGCAGTCCTACAAGTATCACGATCGCGGCCAGTCCAATCAGAACGATCGGATTCAGGACGGCCGACTGAACCTTGTCGAGCGTGGTCGCCGCCCCCACGGCGTGGGCCGCCACGAGCGGACTGACGGCGGCCCGCTCGCCGTCGACGAACACGGTGACGCTCCCGAGCCGCTGGCCCTTGCCCACATCGCCGCTGACCTCGCCGGGCGCTCTCACCCGGGTCGAGACCCGCTGGCCCTGACGAACGGTGACGGTGATCGGGCGCGCCGCGAGCAGCGGCAGATGGTCGCTGCGATAGTCGAGCTTGGGCGACGCGATCTCCTCCCCCCGGGTCACCTCGTCGACAGGGCGATAGAGCGAGAAGCCGTAGTCGAGGAGCTCCAGCGTGCTCTGGTCCCGCACGTACTCGCTGGGCGTGCCGAGCACCGCCGAGATCAGGGTCGTCGAGCCTCTGGTCCCTGAGCCGACCAAGACGTACCCGGCCCCGAGCGTGTGGCCGGTCTTGACTCCGTTCACCCAGGGTTCCTGGCCGAGCAGGGTGTTCCGGCTCGTCACAGTTCGCGGGTGATCCCCGCTGCTGAGGGTGGCCGCGGGGGTGTTCACGATCCGCGCGAACAGCCGGTTTCGCAGCAAGATCGAGGCCAGCGTGACCAGGTCGTGGGCGCTCGAGTAGTTGTCCGGGTCGTCGAGTCCGATCGGGTTCGCGTAGCTCGTCTCGCTCAGGCCCAGCTTCTGAGCCGTCCGGTTCATGTCCTGGACGAACGCCGGGACGGACCCCGAGACGGCGTCCGCCAGCGTGATCGCGGCGTCGCTCGCGCTCGGCAGCAGCAGTCCGTAGAGCAGGTCGCGGACGCGGATCCGTTCCCCGCCTCGCAGGCCGAGCGTGATCTCGGCCGGGTTGCTGGCCTGATAGCCGGGGGCGGTAACCATCTGGCTCGGCTTCAGGTTGTGCAGCGCCAGGTACGCGGTCATCAGCTTGGTCGCGCTGGCGATCGGCAGGCGCTTGTTCGGCGCGTTGGCCGCGAGCACCGAGTCGTCCCTGGGGTCGATCAGGACCCAGGCCCTCGCATCGAGCTTCGGGGGGGCGGAGGCGGCCGCCGCCGAGGACGGCAACGCCAGCAGGAAGACCGCCACTGCGATCGCCGCCGCCGCGCGGATGCGCCCCTGCCTTGGTCGCGAGACCAGCACGGTCAGCGCAACGCTATTCGCTGGCCCTCGAGAAGGGCCTGCGGGTCAAGGTCGGGGTTGAGCTGGAGCAGGGTCGTCTCGTCGATCCCCGTCTTGACCGAGATCTCGCCGAGCGTGTCGCCCGGTTGAACGACCCAGACACCCTTGTTCACGGCCTTTCGGCCCACCTTGCTGACCTTTGGCTTGCCGCGGTCGCCGTCCTCATCGCTGCCAGAGCCACCCGACGAGGTGACGACGACCACGACGACCAGCGCCAGGGCCGCAACCAGCGCGAGGACCGCGAACGCGCGGACGAAATAGTTCGGCTTGTAATCCGGCATCCGCGGGCGGCGATGGTACTGCCCACCCCTGGCGGCTTATTCCGCCAGAGCCCAAACCGCCTCTCGGAGCTCTCCCGCCGCCTGGCCCGGATCGCCCGCTCGCGCGATGCTGCGCGAGGCGGCGACGAGGATCGAGGCCGGCCGGCCGTCGGCGAGCGCCGGGCCGAGATCCTCGGGCTTCCCGCCCTGGGCTCCGACGCCCGGGATCAGGAAGATCGAGTCGGGCATCAGCTCGCGCAGCCGGCCCAGGTGCTGGGGGGCGGTCGCCCCCACGACAGCACCGACTCCCGAGAGGCCGGAATCGCCGGCGAGCCTCGGGCCCCTCTCGGCGACCAGCGCGGCGAGCTCCTCGTGGAGCGGCCGATCGCCCAGCCGCTGGTCCTGGAGGCGCGAGGCTCCCGGGTTCGAGGTGCGGACGAGGAGGAAGACACCGGCGGACGCCGCCGCGGCCGCGTCCACCAGCACGTCGATCGCATCGTCTCCCAGCAGGGGGTTGGCGGTGAACGCGTCCGCCCCGAGACCCGAGACCGCCCCCCAGGGTGTCTCGGTCTCGCCGACCAGGGCCTGGCCGTACGCCGCGGCCGTCACCGGCACGTCGCCCCGCTTGCCGTCGGCGAGAACGAGGAGCCCGGCGCGGTGCGCCGCCCGGCAGACCTCATCGAGAGCCCACCAACCGTGCTGTCCCAGACGCTCGAAGCAGGCCAGCTGCGGCTTCACCGCGACGCAGGCGGGCCCGGCTTCCTCGATCAAGCGCTCGCAGTCCTCATAGACCGCCACGGCGGCGCGCTCGGCGATCTCGCGGAGGTCCCCCTCTGGCGCCGCCTCGTCTGCGAGCGAGCTCGGGTCCGGATCCAGGCCCAGGCAGATCTGGCTCCGGCGCTCCGCGACGAGCGCCGTCAGCCGGTCGGCGAACGGAGCTGTGCGTTCAGCCGCCGCCTTTGACCTTCTTCTTCAGCCCGGAGCCCGCCGAGAAGCGGGGGACCTTGCCCCCCGGGATGAAGATGCGCTCGCCCGTTCGCGGGTTGACTCCCTGCCGCGGGCCGCGCTCGGCGACGGCGAACTTGCCGAAGCCGGTGAAGTTCACCTCGCCTCCACCTTGGAGGACGTCGGTGATCGCATCGAGCACCGCGTCGACGGCCTGGCCCGCCTCCTTCTTGTTACCGATTCTGCTGTCGCGCGCGAGCACGTCGAGGAATTCAGCCTTCGTCACGTCGTCTCCTCCTCGTCTTGGAGTGCTGGGCGAGCGTAACAGCGCTCGCGGTTACGTCCCGCCTACGGCGAGCTCGCCGACGAGCAGCGACGCGCTGTGGACCGAACCCCCGAAGGGCACCCAGCGCGCCCGCGAGCCGACTGCCTGCACGGCGGCCAACGTGCCGAGCAGGTCCCCGGCGATCGTGAACTCCCGGAGCGGCTCGGCCAACTCGCCCCCGCGGATGGCCCTCCCGCTGGCGCCGACCGAAAAGCGGCCGGTGACGGGGTTGACGCCGGAGTGGAGGCCCGCCACCTCGGTGATGTAGACGCCGTCGCCCGCGCGCCGCAGCAGCTCCTCGAACGAGAGCTCACCCGGCTCGATCATCAGGTTGGAGGGGCTGACGGACGGCGGCGAGCGATACGAGGCTCGCGCGGCGTTGCCGGTGGACTCCGCCCCGCCCCGCCGGGCGGTGTAGCTGTCGTGCAGGTAGGCGAGCAGCTTGCCGTCACCGAGCAGGGCCGTCCGGCCTCGCGCGATTCCCTCTCCGTCGAAGGGCGCGCTTGCGAGACCGCCCGGATCCGTGCCGTCATCGGCGATGCGCAGCTGCGGGGAGGCGATCTCCTCGCCGAGACGGTCGGCGAACGGCGATCGCCCGCGCTGGACCTCGCCCGCGGAGACCGCCCCGCCCACGAAGCCGGCGAAGCTGGCCGCGACCCGATCGGAGAAAACCGCTGGACACGACCTCGACTCGGGCTTGGTCGCCCCGAGCATCGAGCTGGCCTCGTCTCCCGCCTCGGCACCGATCTCGTCTGGAGCGAGGTCAGCCGGTGACCGGCCGACTCCGAACCCGAGTCCGGTCTGGACCTCGGAGTCCTCCGTCGCCATCGCCTGCAGGAACGAGTAGGCGACCGAGACGCCGAAGGTTCCGGAGACGCCGAGCGAAGAGACGATGGCCGCGGTGGAGTCCTCGTCGACGTAGACCACCTCCTCGACACCGGTCACCCGCTCGTCGCGCTCGAGCGCGGCGCGCTCGACCCGCTTTGCCAGCTCGATCACCTGCGCCGTGTCAGTCGACCCGACGCCGTCGTCGCGAAGGCCTGGGATCTCCTGCGCCTCGCCGGAGGGCTCCGGGGCCGCCGAGTTCTCGTCCTCGTCGGCCACCCTGGCGGCGCCGACCGCCGCCTCGCCCAGCTCGGCGAGGCCGGGGTCGGAGAGATCGGTGCCGTAGGCGTAGCCGCTCCTGGACCCGATCCAGGCACGGACGCCAACCCCGCGACCGGCTGCCTCCGTGAGGCTCTCGACCTCGCCGGCGTGGACCCGGACCTCTCGGCTGCGGCCTCCCTCTGCCCATGCCTCGGCGTCGCTCGCACCCGACGACGTCGCCGCCTCGGCGGCTCGCTGGGCGAGGTCCAGGAGCTCGCTCATACCCCGGTGCCGCCGACGGTCAGGCCGCGGATCCGGACATGACCCTGTCCGGTGCCGACCGGCGCCGTCTGCCCGGCCTTGCCGCAGAAGCCCGTCTTCATCTCGAAGTCCGAGCCGACCGCGTCGATCCGAGCGAGCGCCTGGAGGCAGTTGCCGATCAGCGTCGCTCCGCGGCAGGGCCGGGTGACCTTGCCGCCCTCGATGAGGTAGCCCTCGGAGACGCCGAAGACGAAGTCGCCGGTCGCCGGCTCGACCTGGCCGCCGCCGAAGGAGACGGCGTAGAAGCCACGCTCGACCTCCGAGATGATCGCCTCGGGGTCGGCATCGCCCGGCTCGATGTAGGTGTTGGTCATCCGCGGGATCGGCAGGTCCCTGAAGCTGGCTCGTCGGCCGTTGCCGGTCGACTCGACGTCGTCGCGCCGCGCGCGGAGCCGGTCGTAGAGATACGACGTCAGCCGACCCTCCACGATCACCGCCGTCTTGTGAGAGGCGGTTCCCTCGTCGTCGATCGCCCCGGTCCCCCACTCGTGGGGCATCGTCCCGTCGTCGTATGCATTCAGGAGAGGCTCGGCGACCCGCTCGCCCATGCGGCTCGCGTAGACGCTCGCCCCTTTCTGCACCGCATCGGCCTCGAGCCCGTGGCCCGTCATCTCGTGGAAGAGGACGCCGCCGAACCCCTTTCCGACGACCACGGTCATCTCGCCGGCAGGCGCGGGATCCGCACCGAGCAGCGTGATCGCCTTCCTCGCAGCCTGGTCCGCGATCCGACCCGGGTCTCCGTCGAGCAGCTCGAACCCGCGGTGCTCGCCAAGGGTCTCGAAGCCGGTTTCGACCGTGCCGTTCCTGCGGGCGACGACCTGGACTCCCAGGCGGACCCGGGTCCGGTCGTCGCTCGCTTCCAGGCCCTCCGAGTTGAAGACGGCCACGCGCCGGCGGCCCTCGCTGTAGCTGGCCGAGGCCTGGGCCACCTCGGAGCCGGCCGACCTGGCACGTTCGTCGAGCTCCCGCAGGATCTCGGCCTTCCGCTCGGGCGGGACCGACGCCGGGTCGACCTCGACCGGCTGGAGCTCGGGAGGGGCCGCGGCCGACAACGCGATGGGCTCGGTATGCTCGCCGGCGAGTGCCCCGGCCAGCCCGTCGGCGGCACGCACGAGGTCGTCCTCGTCGAGGCCGTCGACGTGCGCCAGACGAGTCACCTCGCCGTCGATCACCCGGATGCCGGCCCCGCGCTCGCTCCCCGCCTGCGGCCGCTCGATGCGCGACTCGTCGATCGAAAGGGTGAAGCCGCGGCGGTCCTCGCAGAACAGCTCGGCGAAGTCGCCGCCGTGGGCGAGCGCCCGCTCGAGGACGCGCCCGGCGAGATCGGGGTCGACCAGGAGCTCGCCCCCGTCGCTCAGCTCTCGCTCCTCGCCCGCTTCGGGTCCGCGACCTCGATCAGCTTCGCTGCCGCCTCGAACAGCGCCCTGCCGGGGTCGGTGTCCTCGGGGAGGGCGAGGCTGCGGCCGCCGGGGTAGTAGGTCCGCGCGAAGGGCTTGCGCAGATGCCGGCGCCGGCGCAGGTAGGCGGCGGCCTCGTCCGCGTAGCCGGAGACCCGCTCGATCAGGACCCGGTGCGGCTTGGTGGGCATCAGCCCGGCGCTCCGATCCGACGCAGGGCGTTGCGGATGTCGAAGATCATCAGCGAGGAGAGGGTGAAGCGCTCCGTCACGGCGACGGCGACGTAGTCGCCCTCGCGCACGCAGAACACCTCGCCGTCTCCGGTCGCGACGTGGGCATGAGCAACGGGCTCGCCGCCCGCGGCGTCGGCCGCCGCGACCAGTTCGCGCCCGGCCTCGCCCCACGCCTCGAGGTCGCCGCTGGCGGCCAGGATCTCACCCTGCTCCGAGAGAATCGCGCACCCGCGCAGCTCGTTCGAGACCTCCTCCAGATAGGAGACGGCTCCGGCGGCATCCGGAAGGCTCGGGGCGTCGACGGAGGGGGTCATCGGGCACCGGCTGGCGTCGCGACTGGCACTTCGAGCAAAATAGCGAGCGTGACTCTCGCGCAGGGTTCCTGGCTGACGGTCGTGATCGTCTGCGGCATCGCCGTGGTGCTGCTCGCGGTCGGGGGCTACACCGGCTACAGCATCGTGGTCGGCGCGGTTGGCATAGCCGCGGCCGTCAACCTGCTCTGAACTCTCTCGGCGACTCCGCCGGGTCGTGACGGGAGCTCTCCGGCTCGACGTGGATCAGAACCTCTGCGTTGCCGAGGTCCGACTCGATCGCGTCGCGGAGGCCGTGCGCCAGCTCGTGAGCCCGCTCCAGGGTCGTGCCGCTGCTGAACTGGACGTGGAGGTCGATGTAGCGGCGCCGGCCGGTCGTCCTGGCACGCAGCTTGTGGTAGCCGACCACCTCGGGTTCCTCGGCCCGGGCTCGGGCAATCGCAGCCTCGATCCGGTCCATCTCCTCGGGAGGCGGCGCCTCGTCGACGAGGATCCCGGCCGCCCGCCGGATGATGTTGAGGCCGGTGAGCACGATGAAGCCCGAGAACGCGATCGCCACGGCCGCGTCGAGCTGTTCCGCACCGGTGAGCTGCACCAGCGCAAGGGCGAGGAGGACGCCCGCGGATGTGAGGGCGTCCGCCCCCAGGTGAGCGGCATCCCCGGCGAGCGCCAGCGACTGGTGCTTGCGGGCCTGCCGGCGGAGGAAGATCGACACGAACGCGGCGCTGAGCGTCGAAAACGCGATCACCGCGATGCCGAGCCCGAGTGACTCGACCTCGGTGTTTCCGTTCATGAGGCGGCCCACCGACTCGACGATGATGAAGACGGCACCGCCGATGATGAGCACGCCCTCGATCGAGGCCGCAACGCTCTCCACCTTCTCGTGCCCATAGGGGTGCTCGACGTCCGCCGGCTCGTCGGCGCGGCGAACGGCGACGAAGGTGATCACGGAGGCGACGAGGTCGATCGACGAGTTGAGCGCCTCCGAGAGGATCGCGACCGATCCGGTGACGATCGCCGCCGCCACCTTCAGGACGATCAGGATGCCGTTGTAGGCGATGGAGACACCGGCCGCCCCGGCCTTCGAGAGGCCGGCGGGCGCAGCCCGCGTATTCATCGCTCGATTCCGAGGTGGACCGCCAGCTCTCGCGCCGCCCGACCACGATGGCTGATCGCGTTCTTCTCGTCGGGGCTGAGCTCGGCCATCGTGCGCTCGTCGCCCGGGCCGGTGTCTTCCGGGACGAAGGCCGGGTCGTAGCCGAAGCCGCCGGTACCCCTCGGCTCGGTGGCCAGCGTGCCCTCGCAGCGCCCCTCGAAGATCGACTCCTCCCCTCCCTCGCTCACGTAGGCGATCTCGCAGACGTAGACGACCCGCCGGTCGTCCTGTCGCCCCACCTCGTCGAGGAGCTTCGCCAGGTTCTCCGCGTCCGTCGCGTCCTCGCCGGCGTAGCGGGCGGATCTGACTCCCGGACGGCCGTCCAGGCCGTAAGCCGCGATGCCGGAGTCGTCCGCGATCGCTTGGTCACCGGTCGCGGCATGGGCGGCGCGGGCCTTGTCGAGCGCGTTCTCGCTGAACGTGACGCCTTCCTCGGGCGGCAACTTCACCTCGGGCGGCAAAGGGTCGAGCTGCACGCCCGGCAGGAGCTCCCGCAGCTCACGGAGCTTGTGCTCATTGCGGGTTGCGACGACCAGCGCCATCGGCGCTCAGGATCTCAGGCCGACGCTGGGAGCGCCCCGAGCACCGATTCCTGCGTCTCCCTGAGCCGAGCGATGCCGCCCTCGGCGAGGGCCAGCAGCTCGTCCAGCGAGGCACGGGAGAGGGGAGTGCGCTCGGCGGTTGCCTGGACCTCGACCAGCCCGCCATCCCCGGTCATCACGACGTTCGCGTCCACCTCGGCCCGCGAGTCCTCCACGTAGTCGAGGTCGCAGAGCGCCCTTGCGTCCACCATTCCCACACTGATCGCCGCGATCGACTGGTTCAGCGGCAGGCGCTCGATTGCCCCCGCATCGACCAGGGAGGAGAGGGCCTGCTGCAGCGCCACGAAACCGCCGGTGATCGATGCGCAGCGCGTCCCGCCATCCGCCTGCAGGACGTCGCAGTCGACATAGACCGAGCGCTCGCCGAGCGCTTCGAAATCCACCACCCCGCGGAGCGAGCGCCCGATCAGACGCTGGATCTCCACCCCACGGCCGTCCTGCTTGCCGCGGCTGATGTCGCGGGCCTTCCGGTCCCCGGTGGAGGCGGGCAGCATCGCGTACTCGGCGGTGACCCAGCCTCGTCCACGGCCCTCCATCCAGCGCGGCACCGAGTCGCTCACCGACGCGGTGCAGATCACGCGCGTCTCGCCCTGGGAGATGAGCGCCGAGCCGTTCGCGGTGCGGACGAAGCCCGGCTCGATCGTGGTCGGCCGGATGTCGGCGGGCGCCCGGTCGTAGCTGCGGCTGGCGGCCATGGCGCCGCCAGTCTCGCATGCGGCCGCACGTCCCGCGCCCGGGTCCGGGCGCGGGCACGGCGGTTCGTTACTTGAACTTCACCTGGCCGACCGCCTCGCGGATCTTGTCCACGATCGTCTGGGCCAGCTCCAGGCCCTGCCTCCCCTGGAAGCCCTTCATCGCGGCGACCATGCCCACCATCAGGAGGGCGACCAGCAGGATCAGGCCGACGTACTCGACCGTTCCCTGGCCACGGCGATGCGGCTGGGCAACCAGCCGGCCGCCCGCAGACTGCGCGGCAAGCATCAACCGGACGACGAGTTCTGCCATGCAAAACCTCCTCGGCTCGTTTCGAGCGAGGCTGGCGGTTGGGACCAGGGGAAGAGCACGGCAGAAGTGGCGAAACACCTGCCGGTCAGTCAATAAAGTCGCCACCGATGAGCGATCCCGAGGACGACCGCGTCGAGCGCGCCGCGGACGAGGCGCGCCGGCAGGCCGAGGCGCGGGCCACGGAGGAGATCCTCGCTCTCGAGCAGGATCTCGAGCGGCAGCGGGAGCAGGCTGCTCGCGCCCTCGACGAGCTGGAGCGGCGCCTCGAGGCGGAGGCGCGCGGCGGGAGCGCCGCCGAGAGCCAGGACCGCGAGAAACGGCTGATCGCCGAGCGCGATGAAGCGACCGCCGCCCTGCGCCGGGCGAAGGAGGAGCTCGCGCGGCTCGAGCCGGAGGGCAACCAGGAACGAGCCGAGGAGGATGCCCGGCGATCGGAGCGCGAGCGGGAGCTGCTCGAGCAGAGCCGGGCCGAGCTCGAGGCCCGGATCCGGCGGGAGCTGGAAGGCGAGATGGCCGAGCGGATCGCCCGGGTGAAGAACGAGGCGGACTCCCGCGCCAGCGCGGAGGTCGCCGCCGCCCGCCAGGCTGCCGAGGCGCGGTACGCGTCGGAGCTCGAGTCACGTGAGCGGACGCTGGAGAGGGAACGCGAGGCGGCCCGCGAGGCCGCCGACGTCGCGCAGCGGCGGCTTGACGAGCTCAGCGGACAGATCGAGGCGGCCGGTGCACAGGTCGAGGGCGCGGAGACGCGG
>DASTAI010000110.1:0-6811 GCA_035712865.1 Solirubrobacterales bacterium | reverse complement strand
CTAAGCCCCGAGCGGCCGGTTCTGGACTTTCTACGGATGCGCCACGTTCTCGCCACGACTTAGGGTGCCCGCGGCGGAACTCGCAGAGGGGTGCGGGGAATGCGGGTCGCTTGGGGCAATAACCAGCTAAGAGAGGCCATGCCGGCTTCGTTGCGACGCCTTGCGCCGCTGACGGGAATCCCGTTCGCAATTCTGCTCGTGGTGACCTTCACCACGCCGAGCACGCCGGACGTCCCTGACACGGGCGTGCAGGTGATCAACCACTACAACGACCACCACGGTGCCCACCTGCTCGGAGACATCGCGGGAGGAATCGCGGTCGTCTTCTTCCTGTTCTTCATCTCCTCGCTGAGGAGCTACTTCAAGGGCAGGGAGGGGGGCGCAGACGGGCTCTCGATGGCCGCCTTCGCTGGGGGCATCCTGATCGCCGTAGGCGGCGGGCTCTTCACCAGCCTCGACGTCGCGCTGATCGACGCCCGGAACGACATCACCCCGCAGGCGGCTCAGGCGCTGAACGTGCTGAGCAACGACATCTTCTTCCCGTTCGAGATCGGTCTCATCGTCTTCGCGCTCTCGATCGGGTTGGCGATCATCGCCTCCGGGGCCCTGCCCAGGTGGCTGGGCTGGGTGATGGTGGTGATCGGTGTCGTGGCGTTCACGCCCGTCGGGTTCTTCGGGTTCTTCGTGGTGCTCCCCTGGGCGGTGATCGTCGCGGTCTTGATGTACCGGCGGACAGCACCCGGTGACCGGACGCCCGCGACGGTCGCGGCGTAGCGGAGGCGGCGCGGGCCTCGGCCTCGGGCAACTCGACCCCGAGGTCCGTGCCGTCGATCGAACAGCGGCTAGTCCGGGGCGACACGATCGAGGAGCTCCGCGAGGGCGGCGGGATCCTCGGCCATCGGGAAGTGGCCGCCCGGGATCTCGATCGGCTCCACTCCGAAAACATCCTGCGCCATGAAGCGCTCGAATCCGGGCTGGAAGAACTCGTCTTCGGCTGCGTAGATGAGCACGATCCTGTTCGCCGGAGGGCCGTCGAGCGGATAGTCATCCCGTGGCATCGCCATCGGCCGTAGCCGGCCCGCCAGCATGCTCGCCCGCGGTTCCGGCACGCGTCGGTACATGAAGCTCATCGCGGTGTCCCCGTCCCATGCCGTGGCGCCATCGGCACGCGCATCGGGCCACGGGATGCCTTCCCGGAATGGGTCCGGCGCCCCCGGGGGCTCGAATCCACCCAGCCTGGGACAGAGGTGAACGAGCACGGCGTCGGCGTTGGCGGCGGCGACCAGCGATGAGTAGGAGGTTCCCTGGGAGTGGCCGACGATGACCAGCGCATCGTCGATGCCCTCGATCGCCCGCAGGGCCGGCGCGATTCGATCGTCGAATCCAGCGGCGGGTTCCTGCAGCGGCAGGTCGGGCACGACGACCCGATGACCGCGTTCCATCAGCCGCGGAGTGAGCTCGTCCCAGCAGGACGGCTCGTGCCACGCCCCGTGGATCAGGCAGAAGGTCGACATCCGCGGTCAGATCTACCACGCGCCGTGGCAGCCGTGGGCAGAGAGAGGGCCCGCCGGAGCGGGCCCCCACAAGGAAACGGCCCCAACCGGGGCCGTTTCCGCAACTTCAGAAGCTTTCAAGCTCCCTACGCGACCTGCTTGACACCGGTCGCGGCCGGGCCCTTCGGGCCCTGCTCGGTCTCGTACTCGACCTTCGCGCCCTCTTCGAGGGAGCGATAGCCGTCGCCCTCGATCGAGCTGAAGTGGACGAACACGTCATTAGAGCCGTCGTCGGGTGTGATGAACCCGTAGCCCTTGTCGTTGCTGAACCACTTAACGGTTCCGGTAGGCATCTCGCCTCCTACTTCTCTGTGCTGCGAACGCGAGGAAGCAAGATGCTGCTGTACAACGCGAGCGCTACGCACACCTTTGCCGGTATCACCGGCCTAACGGGTCGCCACGGTAGCACTCCGAGGGACGGAACCGGGGGCGCGGCCCGGACGCCGCACTGGCGGTCCCACGGCGGATCTGCTAGGCCGAGTCCTCGGTCACGAAGACCGTGACCGGGAGCCTGAAGCGCTCCAGCACCTGCTCGATCAGGTGATGCTCCTGCCAGCCGGATCGGCTCGGGCTCCGCAGGCCGATGAGGATGTGGTCGGGTCCGAACTCCGCGACTGCATCGTCGAACGCGAGCAGCGGGTCGTCGGCCCCGACCTCCCCCTTGGCTTCACGACCGAGCTGTTCGAGGTGTCCCAGCACGGTCCCGAGGCGCTCGTCGGCGGCCATGCGCGCCTTGTCGGTGTCGGAGCTGAGCCAGTGGAAGCGGTCGGGCAGAGCCGGCGAAACGACGAGAATCTCACCTGCTCCCTCGAGCAGGGCGCGAACGCTCTCCGGAAGCTGATCCGCCTTCTCGGTGACGTTCCCGGCGGCGACCAGCAGACGCGAGGCCATGCCGCTGATTATCGGCCGGCGGGCGAGCCCTGTGGCCCGCCCAGCCGGCAGAGCACCTGGTAGATCGACGTGAAGTCGATCTCGAAGCCGTTCCGCGCCGCCCGCAGGTAGAGCCGCCACACCCGCAGCCGCTCCGGCCCGGCGATCTCCTCCGCTCGCTCGCGGTTCGCGTCGAGGTTGTTGATCCAGTGCCGCAGCGTCTCGGCGTAGTCGGCGCCGAACTCCTCGACGTGCCGGATGACGAACCCCGCGCGCTCGAGTGCCAGCTGGACCCGCGAGACGTGGGTCGTCTCTCCGTCGGGGAAGACGTAGCGCTCCGAGAACGGGCCGCCCTCGATGCTGCCGTGCTTCAGCCGCGAGATGCCGTGATTGAGCAGCCGGCCGCCCGGCCGCAGCATCGAGGCGAGTTGCTCGGCATAGGTGTCGATCTGCGACTCGCCGACATGCTCGACCATCCCGATCGAGGCGACCGCGTCGAAGCTCTCCCCGGCGAGCTCGCGGTAGTCCTGGACCCGGATCTCGATCCGGTCGGCGAGGCCGGCGTCGGCGACGCGCTTGCGCGCCAGCTCGGCCTGCGGCTCGGACAGCGTGATCCCGACCGCTTCGACGCCGTAGCGCGAGGCGGCGTGCATGACGAAGCTGCCCCAACCGCAGCCGACGTCGAGCAGCCGCTCGCCGGGCTGCAGCGCGAGCTTCCTGGCGGTCAGGTCGAGCTTCGCCTCCTGCGCCTGCGCGAGGGTGGGCGGCTCGTCCCGGGCGAACAGGCCCCTGGGCTTCGGAACACGGGAGAAGAAGGCACAGGAGTAGGTCATCGTGCGGTCGAGGAAGAGCGAGAAGAACTCGTTGCCGACGTCGTAGTGGTGGCGGACCGCCTCCCGGTCGCGCTCACTCGTGTGCTTGCGGCCGCGCAGGTGGATTTCGGCCTTCGGCGCCGGCGGTGGCCTCCGCACTCCGGCGGCGCGGACGGCGGCCGCGATCAATCTGGCCTTGGTGGCGGCGTTCACCGGCGGCGGCTGCCATTTGTTCAGCACCCCGATGACGGCATCCATATCGTCGACCTCGATCGCGCCGGAGACGTAGGCACGGCCGAGGCCGAGCTGCCCCGGGGCCGAGACGGCGTAGGCGAGGGCGTCCGGACTGCGAGCGGTGAAGGTCGGTCCGCCGCCGTTAGTGGAGGGTACGGAGGAGCCGTCCCAGAGCGCGATCGTGAACGGCCGCTCCGGGAAGGCGCGCTCGATTTCCTTGATCAGCGGCTCGGTTGGCATTGCTCCCGACACTAGCGCGGGAGCCGAATTAATTGACCCTTAGTCTGGGTATAGCAACCACTGCTAGGTTCCCGATAACGCGACAAGGGGCGAACCGGCATCTCCGGAGCGACTCCACCGGCGCGACACTAAGCAGCTGAAAAGGAGACCGAGATGTCGAACGTGGCCGCCGGAGCGCCGGTACCGCCATCCAGCCTACGGGGAGAGCCGAAGCGCAGCGCACCAAGGCAGTCGCTTGCGCACGCAATCCAGCCCGCCGAGCACGAGACCCGAGACCGGATCATCACCGGGCTGCTCACGGTCGTCCCTTTCCTGATGCTCGGCTTCGTCGTCTGGCAGCTCGCCGGCAGTTGGTTCCACTGGCACGACCTGCTGGTCTTCGCGATCGTCTACGTCCCCTGCGGCCTGGGGATCACAGTCGGCTTCCACCGGCTCTTCACCCACCGCAGCTTCAAGACCGGCCCGGTGGTTCGTGGTGTGATCGGAGCGCTGGGCTCGGCGGCGATCGAGGGCCCGATGATCTCCTGGGTCGCGGACCACCGCAAGCACCACGCCTTCTCCGACAAGGAGGGAGACCCGCACAGTCCGCACGTCGGGCACGGCGAGGGTGTGTGGGCCCAGTTCAAGGGCTTCTTCCACGCGCACCTCGGCTGGCTCTTCATCCACACCCAGCGCGGCTCCAAGCAGCGCTTCGCCCCCGACCTGATGAAGGACCCGGTCGCTCGCTTCATCGATCGCACCTTCGTGCTGTGGGCGGTGATCGGGCTCGCCATCCCGTTCGGGCTCGGCGTCGCGATCGGCGGCACGGTGCTTGCGGGTCTCACCGGTCTCCTCTGGGGGGGCGCGGTGCGGATCCTCGTCCTGCACCACGTCACCTACTCGATCAACTCGCTCTGCCACATGTTCGGCAAGCGCGACTTCGAGACGACCGACGAGTCCCGCAACCTCGCCTGGCTCGCCCTGCCGACGTTCGGGGAGGCCTGGCACAACAGCCATCACGCCTTCCCCACTTCGGCGGTCCACGGGATGAAGCGCCGTCAGCTCGATCCCTCCGCGGCGGTGATCTGGACGCTCGAGAAGCTCGGTCTCGCCTGGGACGTGGTGCGGATCGCCCCCGAGCGCCAGGCCGCAAAGGCAGCCGCCTGACTTCATAGGCTGGGGCCGTGCGCCCTCGCCTCGCACTCGTCCTGGCGGTCGCGGCGAGCCTGATCGCCGCTCTCACGATCTCTGCCTGCGGGGACGAGCCCACCGGCATCGCCGACATCCAGGCTGTCGATGCCGACTGCGGCAGCGTCCAGTACGCGGGGAGCAGCAAGGCGCAGAAGCTGATCGTCTCCGATCTGCCGCTGAAGGGCGACTCGGCCGAGCGCTCGCGGCAGATGAACGCCGCGATCATCCAGACGCTCGCCCGCAAGGGCTGGCAGGCCGGCACGAAGACCCAGCTCGCGTTCCAGGCCTGCGACGACTCGCTCGGATCCACCGGTGAATGGGACGAGGGTCTCTGCCGCTCGAACGCCCAGGCCTACGCCTCCAACCCGGACGTGATCGGCGTCATCGGCACCTACAACTCCGGCTGCGCCGCGATCGAGATGCCGATCCTGAACCAGGCGCCGGGCGGCGCTGTGCCGATGGTCTCGCCGGGCAACACCTTCGTCTGCCTGACACAGCCGAGCCCCACCCTGTGCGCCAAGGACGAGCCCGACGTCTACTTCCCGAGCGGCAAGCGCAATTACATCCGGGTGGTCCCGAACGACGCTGTTCAGGGAGCCGGGCTGGCGAGCTTCGCCGATTCCATCGGGGTGACGAAGCCCTTCGTGTTGATCGCGGCCGACGACCCCACCAGCGCGGGCCAGGGCCTGACCTTCACCGGTGCCGCCCGTTCGCTGGGGATGCAGATCGCGGGCACAGAGCGCTTCGACCCGAACGCCCAGAGCGACGGGCCGCTGATGCAGAAAGTGAAGGCCTCGGGGGCCGATGCGGTCGTGCTCGCCTCGATCCTCGAGCAGAACGGCGTGCAGCTGATCCGCGACAAGGTTGCGACGCTCGGCCCCAACGACGGGGCCGTCAAGCTGCTCGCCTTCGACGGCTTCGGGCAGCAGGCGACCCTCGACAACACCGGGCCGGCCGCGAAGGGGATGTATGCGAGCCTGCCGGGCAAGGTGCCGTCGGCGCTGACCGGGCCGGGCGACGTCTTCGTCAAGGAGATGCGCGCCCAGATCCCCTCGAATCCGATCGAGGTCTTCGCCCCCTACGCCGGCCAGGCGGCGGCGGTCCTGGTCGACGCGATCCGCGAGGGGCAGACGCGCAGCGGCACGATCGACGAGCTCTTCAAGACCAGGGTCCAGGACGGCATCACCGGCAGCTTCGTGATCACGCCGACCGGCGATCCGGAGCCGGCGCCGATCAGCGTCCAGCGCGCCGATCGGAACTTCGTGCTCGCCCGCACGATTACGCCGCCGCCGCAGCTCGTGTCGGCCGCGCGCGGCGGCTGACCTCACAGGGCCCGGCCGCCGACGTTTCGTCAGTGACGAAGGCGAGAAAGGGCTAGAGATGACTTTGTGCAGGCTTGCCCTCGTCACGCGTCCGGTCTGACCATCCTCTTCTGGCGGATGAGCGTCGCCGCGCTTCTGATGGGAGCGATCGCCGCCGTCTTCCGCGCGCCATGGCCGCGGGAGAGGCGCGCATCGGCCAGATGGTCGTTGTGGGCTGTTGCTGCAGGCGGCCCAGTTCGCTGGTGGCCGTGCTCGCCACCGTCCTCCTCGACGAGCACCTCGAGCCGGCGCAGTGGGTCGGGTCTGTGATCGGCGTGGCCGGTGTGGTCCTCGCCGTGATCGAGGAGCTCAACGGCGGCGGCACCGCGCTTGGCTTCCTCTTCGCCCTGCTTGGGCTGGCGGGGCTGGTCGGCGGCACGCTGGTCCAGCGGGCCTCGTGCTCGGACGTCGACCCGCGCGTCGCCAACGCGATCCAGCTGGTGGTGGCCACTGCAGTGATCACGCCGCTCACGGCGCTGACGGCGGGCTTCAGCCTCAGCGCCGAGGCCCTGGCGCCGCTGGCCTGGCTGACCCTCGGACTCTCGATCGGCGGTGATGCTCTTCTTCTGGC
>DASTAI010000109.1:0-2071 GCA_035712865.1 Solirubrobacterales bacterium | reverse complement strand
GGTCGGCTCCGAGCGCGACCGGGATCGGCTCCGCGAGCAACTGACTAATAACTCGTGAGTCAGCTGCTCAAGTAGCCGCCGCAGCGGCCGGCGCGAGGATGTCCACGATCCCGAAGGCGGCGGGCTCGTGGGACGGCAATGTGGGCCGCCAGGATGGATCGACCACGCGAAACGACTCCGGGTCCGCGTCGATGATGCCGACCAGGACCTCGCCCACGATCCGTCCGCCGACGGGGCCGAGCCGATTCCCGCCCTCGAGCGCCTCGGCCTCCTTCAGCACGTAGAGCCAGAGAGGGGTCTCCTGCTCCCAGCCGGTCCCCGCGAGCCCGATCTGGTCGGGAGAGAGCGGCTCCACCCCGAGCTCCCGCGCGACCGCCTCGCCCGAGGGAAGACCGACCGCCTGGCCGCGCTGCAGGTCGCGGTTGGCGAGCGACGAGTACGGCGAGCCCTCTTCCTCACCGCTGATCTGGCGGGGAAGCGAGATCAGCGAGCGCGGCAGCTTGCCATCGATCTTCTTGGCGCGCTGCGCCGACTCCTGCCCGGAGACGTCGAACTGGAGGCTCCAGTCGATCGCGTGATCGACCGGAACCGCCCCGAATCCCATCAGGTCGGGGAAGACCGGGACCGGCCCGAAGTCGCGGTTGATGCGGTAGGCGTCGCGAATCTGGCTGTGGCCGTAGCGGTAGGCGGCATCCGCGAACTCGAGCGGGATGAACGGGTCGTCGCCGGGCACATAGACCGATGGACCCAGGTCGAGCAGCTCGCTCATCAGCTCCGCCCCCACGAGCTGCGGCAGGAACTCGGTCAGGATCACCCACTGGTAGTGCCAGGTGGTCGAGCGACGTGCGTCGCCGAAGACCTCGGATTCCTCCACCCCGTCCTCGCGAAGCCGATCGACGATCAGGTTGTGGGTCCTGATGAACCCGACGTGCATCTGGCTGACGAAGAGCTGGGTGTCGTTGCGCTGGTCACCCACCAGGGCTATGCCCTCGTGGTTGCGGGGCACATCGTGGCCGCCCTCGCCGAGCAGCAGCTTCGCCGGATCGTCCTTCTGGAAGAGGTACGGCGACCCGGTCGGCCCGGCGGCGTAGATCAACTCGAGATTGGCGCGCGGCGTGCGGAAGTTCTTGAGCCGGTCCGGGTCGGCGTGATGTCCGAGCGGCGAGCGGTCGGCGGTGATGTCGTGGGCGATGAACTGGCCGAAGAACGGCCAGCCCGCAGCCATCTCCCCATCGGTCGAGGGGTCGGCGTCGTCATCACAGATGCCGCCGGGGCTGCCGATTGCGTGTAGCGCCTCGTCCTCCGAGTCGAGCGCGGGCAGGTTCGGGAACAGGCGGCGGTAGCGGCCCCCGTAGACCTGGTCACCGGCCCGCTCGGGCGCCAGGCACATGTCCCGTGCGATCAGCTCGGTGCTCACGCGTAGGCCGGGGGCGGCGGTATCTCCTCGCCTGCCCGAACCGCCTCCACCACCTTCTCGGCGTCGGGAAGCCGGTACTCCTCGCCGTAGACGGCGCCCGGCCGTCGCGGCGCCTCCATGACGGCGGCGTCCTCGTTCCGGCCCAGGTCGACGGGCGCGTATCCGGCATCCGCGATCAGGCCCATCACGACCTGCTTGGCGGCGACGTCGTCGCCGCAGACCCACTGCACGATTCGCTCCGCCTCGGGCCTGAAGGCCGCCTCGGCCTGAAAGGCCGCAGTGAGGGTGTTGAAGCTCTTGCTGTAGCGAGCGCCGTCCACCCGGGCGGCGTGGAAGCTGGCCCCGGTCTGGCCCTCCGCCGGCATCTCCGAGTTGCCGTACTGGTTCGTGGTGTCGATCACGATCTTGCCGTCGATCGACCCAGCGGACTGCACGGCGGAATCGAAGCCGTCCCAGGGGACCGCGAAGACGACCACCTCGGCGAACTCCGCCGCCTCGGGGACCGTGGCGACAGCCGCCCGCTCGCCGATCTGCGCCGCGAGCGGCTCGAGCTCTGAAGGGTCCCGGGAGCTGAGCCTCACCTCGTGGCCACCCCTCGCGAGCTGGACGGCGCAGTTGCCGACGATCCGCCCCGCTCCCACGATTCCGATCCTC
>DASTAI010000108.1:0-5783 GCA_035712865.1 Solirubrobacterales bacterium | reverse complement strand
CGCGACGACGCTGACCATCGTCGGCACGATCACCGGCAAGATCCTCACCTTCACCAACATCCCGGACACCCCGGGTCTGCTGTTGACGAAGTTCGACACCACGTTCAACAAGCGCAAGACGGGCAAGAAGTCGTTCTACGTCATGGCTCGCTGCAAGAAGGGGAAGTGGTCGACGACGGAGACCACCACCTTCTACAACGGTCAGGTCCTCAGCGCGACTTCGACCGGAAAGTGCAAGGCGAAGAAGTCCAAGAAGAAGTAAGCGGTCATTCGACCACTTCCTCTTCGCGACGGGGCGGCCGAGAGGCCGCCCCTTCGCTTCTAGATCAGCCCGACGGCGCGGGCGCCGAGCCTCCGGGGCGGGTGCGCCACTGCGCCGCGATCTGCCGCATCATCGCCGGATAGACGATCAGGTGCCGGAACGGCTTGATCGCGGCCATGTAGGCGCTCCCGAGGCGGCCGTTCGGCTTCACCAGCACGGCCATCTGGCCGCGATAGGTGCCATCCCCCTCCGACACCCAGCCGAGGTGCATGACACCGTGGACGGTGCGGTTGGCGACCTCCGCCGCAAACTCGTCGTCGAGCAGCTAGAGCGACTCGAAGGGTAGGGCCTCGAATCTCGGTCCGGTGGAGTCATGTGGGTCCTCCGGCAGGCGGTCGCGCAGCGAAGGGACACGAGCGCCGACGCCGGCGTTCTCCCCATCCCAGCCGAAGAGCTCTCCCAGCTTCCAGCGGATCGCCCAGAGAGCGCGGGCCGCACGAGATGGGCTACGCGAGGCGTTCCCCGCGGTGAATCCCTCGACCAGCAGCGGGAACTCGTCTCGGCCCCCCGGAGTGGGGAGCGCCCAGACGTCCTCGAGCTCGAAGTCCCCGGTCAGCTCGTGGATCCGCCACGGTCGCTCCGTGTGCTCTGTTGCCTGCAGTCGCATCGTCACCGGTCCACGGTAACATACATGCATGAACGTAAGTACTCCGGCGGCGACAACCACCCCGGCTACCCCCTCCGGTGACGGGGACCGCCCGACCCAGGCCGAGCGGCGAGCCAAGTCGCGAGCCGCCCTGCTCGAGGCGGCCGCCAGGGGTCTTTCCCGCTTCGGCTACGGGCACCTTCGGCTGGAGGAGGTCGCGCGGGAGGCCGGCTACACGCGCGGCGCGCTCTATCACCAGTTCAAGGACAAGGCCGATCTGGCGCTGGCGGTGATCGACTGGGTGAACGAGAACTGGATGCTGGAGGTCGGTCAGCCCGCCTCCCGTGAGCGCGACCCGGTCTTGGAGCTGCTGGCCCTCGCCCGCGGCCATGCGGTCTTCTGCCGCCGCGACATCGCCCGGGTGGTGATGGCTCTCCGGGTCGAGTTCAGCGGGCACGACCACCCGGTCGGGCGGAAGGTCGAGCGGATCTACGACACCGGAGTCGAGCGCATCTCTCGCCTGATTCGCGCCGGCCGCAGGAACGGCTCGATTCCGGCGGGCCCCCCCGCCCGCACCGTCGCCCTCGCCTTCATGGGAGCGCTGGAGGGCACCGTCATCGCCATCGCGGGTCAGGCTCCTTACGACGAGGAGCTCGCCGCGCGCGCGGTCAGCGGCGTGCTGGGGCTGACTCCTCCGCGGCGCCCGGCGCAGACCTGAGATTCCAGAGGCGCCGCCGCTCGGACATCGTCAGCGGCCGCCAATCCTCCTCCTCCGGTTCCCAGACGAAGACGTGCACGTCCACGACGCTGCCGACTCCTCCGAGGACGCCCAGCGTCTCGGAGATCCCCGCGTCTTCGGCGAGTGTCTCCCGGCTGCGAACGTCGACGATCCTGAAGCGACGCGGAGCACGCGCGGCCTCCGGCTCGGGCCGCCCCGGGGCCGGATCCGCCTTGGGGCCGACAACGCGAACGCGCTCGCGCGTGCGCGCGAGGCGCTTTCGCTCCTCGAGCCTCTCGAGCGGCACCATCTCGGCGCCGGTGCCCTTCGTCTCGGTGTCCAGGACCCATGCGGTCCGCTTCTTGCTCATCCATTTGAGCTTAGTGCCGGCCGACGGCCGGATCCGTACTAGCCGCCGTCGGCAGCTGCGATCCGGGCCCGCCGCCCGGCCGTGGCCTCGTCCAGGACGATCTCGATCGCGGCTGCGGTCGGCACGCCGATGATCGCGCCGACGATCCCGAAGAGGGATCCGAAGACGAGGACGCTGACGATCACCGTGAAGCCGGAAACGTGTGTGACCCGCCCGATGATCGTTGGCTGCAGGACGTAGTTCTCGACCTGCTGGTAGACGAGGATCACCACCACGAAGACGATCAGTGCGAAGAGGCTGACCGAGAGCGCCACGATCCCGATGATGATCCCGGCCAGGAGTGAGCCGATGTTGGGGATGATGTCGAGGATCCCCGCGATCAGGGCAAGGGCGAGCGCGTAGGGCAGTCCGAGGATCACCGCCGTGACGCCGTAGACCGTGGCGCAGATCACCGAGATCGCAAGGTTGCCGAGCATGTACCGCGAGGTCGTCCCGATGATCCTGTCGGTGATCCGCTCATAGCGGTCCCTCTTCTCGCGATACAGGAGCCCACCGATCGATTCCCGCACCCGTGGCTCGTCGATCAGCCCGAACAGCGTCAGGAAAGTGACCGAGAACGCGATCGTCACGGCACCAAATGCCGATGCTCCGACGTCGGCGAGTCCGCCGGAGACCCTCGCGACCCCGTGGGTGATATCGCCGCTATGGGATTTCAGCGTCTCGAGCGAGTCGCTGCCGCCGTTGATGAAGCTGCCGAGGTCGCTCTGCTTCGCCTCCTCCACCAGGCGCGGCAGGTTGTCGTTGAAGTTGCGCACGGCATCGACGAGCGGCTGCAGCAGGACCAGCAGGGCCACACCGACGACGACGATGATGCCGAGAACCAGGACGGTCGAGCAGAGCGAGCGGCTCCAGGTCACGCGCCTCTCCATGGCATCGACCACCGGCGAGAGCACGGCGACGCTGAAGATCGAAACGAAGATCAGCAGCAGGATGCTGCCGATCGACGCCAGCGCCCAGGCGATCGCAACCGCGACGCCAACGAGCAGGATCGTCCGGATGGAGATGAAGACGGCGAGCTCGCGCCGACCGACGTCCCCGGTCGCAGTGGAGTCCGAGGCGCTCACGCCCAGGTTGATACCGATGGGCCCGGATGACGAGCGTGAGCGCCCCTGCTCGGCTCCCGCCGGCTAGGCCGGCGTTGCCGCGCGGGCCCGCTCCGCTTCGGCGATGCCCACCTCGTCCGACACCTTCGGGACTTCGGTGAAGTACCAGTTGGTGATCTCCTGGCCCTTGGCGCCGAGCGGCCCAGCCCAGTCGCGGAAGAGTTCGCAGACCACTCCCACCGACGTGTTCGGCACAGCGCCGGCGTGCGCCAGCCGCTCGATCGCCGTGCGGTGCTCGGCCGGGGTCCGGCTGCCGGTGGCATCCGTCACGAACTGTGCCTCGTAACCGGCCTTGAGCGCCTCGACCACCGCGAAGGCGAGACAGACCTCGGTCTGCAGGCCGCCGATGATCAGGCGCTTGCGCCCGGTCGCCTCCACCGCCTCACGGAAGGCCTGATCTTCGAACGAGTCCATCGACGTTCGGTCGATCGGCTCGACGTCGGGCAGCTCGGCGAGGATCGAGGGCTGCGTCGGGCTGTTGAAGCCGTATTCGACCCCAACGGTCGAGAGCACGATCGGCACGTCGAACGCTCTGGCGGCCCTGGAGAGCCAGCGGGTATGGAGCTCGACCAGATCCGCCGGTGTCTCCGAGCGGATCGACTCGAGTTGCTCCTTTTGGTAATCGATCAGCACCAGCGCGCACTCCTCGCTGGTCCACACGCCGAGTTCCCTGTTCATAGTCATCTCCTTTGCCTTGTCCTCTTGGTCATGCGTTCATCCCTGCTTCAGCAGGCGCTCGGTGAGCACGATCTCGACGACTCCGGCCACGGTCTCTTCCCGTGCCCAGTCGCGCTGAAGCTCGCACGCCAGCGAGACCCAGCTGATTGGCCAGCCGCCGGCCTGGATGACACGCTCGAGGCCGGCTTGATGGGACTCGGGAGAGGTGCCGCCGATCGCGTCGACGACGGGATAGACCTCGTAGCCCTCGCGGACCGCGTCGAGCGAGGGGAAGGCCATGCAGATCTCCGTCCAGAGGGCGCACATGATCAGCTTGCGTCGGCCGGTGGCGCGGACGGCGGCCAGGAAGTCGGCGTCCTCCCAGGCGTTCAGTGACGTCCGGTCCACCGGAGGGTCGTCCTCCAACAGCTCGGCGAGGGGCGGGATCGTCGGGTCCTGACGACCCGAGGCCACGTTGACCGTGGAGTGGACGATCGGTACGCCGAACAGCTTCGCCAGCTTGACCGTGGACACGATGTTCTCGACCAGGAGGTCTTGATCCATCGAGCGCACCGCCTGCACCTGTGACGGCTGGTAGTCGATGAGGACAAGCGCCGAATTCTGGGGCGTGATCAGGTGGTCTGCGAGCGGATCGCGGACCGCGGGCCCGGGACGAACGTTCCGCAGTGCCTCGCTTGTGGCCTCCACCGTGCTCATCGGTTTCCTCCTCCGTTGCGGTAGCTGCCGGTTCGGAACTCGTCGACCAGCCCGGGGTGTGATGGAGACCAGCCGAGCTCGGCTCGCTCCCTGCCGGCAGCCGTGCCCTGGTCGAGCAGCAGGACCTCGGCGAAGTAGTCGCCCAGACGGGCCCTAGCCTCTTCGTCCGAGCCGGGGACCGCTCCTGGGGCGTCGTCTGCGACGGCGGCGGCCTCGGTGAGCTCGGCGACGGTCGGGTTCAAGCCGTCGCCGACCACATAGTGACCGCGGGCCGAGTCGTTCTCCAGCGCGAGCCGGAAGAAGACCGCGAGGTCGGCGACGTGGACGGTGGCCCAGTGCTGCTGTCCCGTGCCGAGCATGATCAGGTTGCCGTCGTCGTCACGGGGAGAGGCGAGGAGCAGCCCCGGGACGCCTCCCCCTCCGTCTCCGTACGCCACGCCCGGAGCGATGACGACCCCCCGCATGCCCTCGGTATCCAGGGCTCGCTGAGCGATCGGTTCCTTCCAGGCGACCATCGCCGGCGAATCGATCGGCGATTCCTCCGTGATTGAGGCGTTCGCCCCATAGACCCAGGCGCCCGTGATGTGGAGATAGGGCTTCCCGGTGCCAGCGAATGCCTCGATCACGGCGTCGACCACGGCCGAGTCCAGGTCCGCGCTGCTCTCGTCACCGGGGCTGGCCGTGTGGATCGCCCCATCCACGTCGGCCAGCACGGCGGCGACAGCGGGACCATCAGCGAGATCCACCACGACCGGCTCGACGCCGGATGCGGCGACGGTCTGCGCGTGGGCGTCGTCCGGGACGAGCGCGGTCACTTCATGGCCGTTGTCCACCAGCTCCGCCAACACGTGGGATCCGATGAATCCCGTTGCTCCCGTGAGCGCGACTTTCATCTTCGAGTCCTCCTTGTATTTCGAAAATCAAGCGATTGCTTGAATTTATCGCCGGCATGCGAAATTGTCAAGCACCCGTTTAACCCCTGTTCAAGTCTCCAGCCGGCTAGCTGGAGCTCGTGCCCCTGAGTGCCCCGGTGACCACCGGGACGATCAGGCGCTCGGCCTGCTTCTCGCTCTTGCCCCGGAGCTCTTCGCCGACCTGTGCGAGGGCGAGCCAGTTCAGCATTCCGGCCACGCAGCGGGTGCGGAAGGTCAGTTCCGGGGCCCGGACACCCCGCAGGTTCGCCTTCAACACTCGAACCGTGTCGCCTCGGATCTTGTTGAACCTGGGATTGAACCGATCCCACCCTTTCG
>DASTAI010000107.1:0-2155 GCA_035712865.1 Solirubrobacterales bacterium | reverse complement strand
GTCGTCGGGGCGAACCCGTGCTGGGAGAAGAACCCCTCCGGCCCCAGATCGTCGTACTCCTTGATCGCGTGCAGCACGTCCTCCCGGTCAACGCTGTCCCATGTCACTGTCATTGGGCGTTCCTTCGGTCGGGGAGCAGATGGGAAAGAGAGTACGCCTAGCGCTTCGCCGCGAAGAACGCCTCGAGCAGCCGGGCTGAGTCCTCCCCGAGCAGGCCCGCCTCGACCGCCGGCCGGTGGTTCACGACCGGCTCGTCGAAGAGATCGATGACGCTCCCGACCGCCCCGCCCTTCGGGTCAGCGGCGCCGTAGACGAGGCGCGGCACCCGCGCGAGGGTGATCGCGCCCGCACACATCGGGCAGGGCTCGAGCGTCACGTAGAGGGTCGTCTCGAGCAGGCGCCAGCCGCCCAGCCGCTTGGACGCCTCGCGCAGGGCGAGAACCTCCGCGTGGGCGGTGGGATCGCCTCTCAGCTCACGCTCGTTGCCGGCAGACCCCAGCACCTCGTCGCCCCGCGCGACGACCGCGCCGATCGGAACGTCTCCCTTGCGGGCCGCCTCCTTCGCCAGCCCGAGGGCCAACCGCATGTGCCGCTCGTCCGTCTCACTGAACTCCGGCCGAGACATCGCTGAGGCAGTATGCAGACGACGGAACGCCCGCGCAGCCAGGAACTTTTCCGCCGAGGCGGTGTTTGTGAAAGGCAGTCCGGGCAGGATGCCGTTCACCTCCGTGGGCAGTGCTTCAGGGGACCATGCGAAAGCTGATCGCCACAACGACCCTCGTCCTCACCTTCGCCCTCGCGGGCGGGTCTGCGCAGGCTGCGGAGACACCGGAGAACGTGGGCCACGTTCCGGGCCAGCTGCTCGTCCGCTTCGACGGCGGCAGCGAGCGGGTTCTGAACGTCCCCTCGGGCGTCGACCTTTCCACCGCCCGCCGAGCGCTCGACGACAACCCGGCCGTCGACTACGCAGTCCCCAACTACGTCGCGCACGCCTCGGCCGTCCCGGATGACCCCGGCTCGGCCGGAGTGGCCGGTGGCTGGGAGCGCATGCAGTGGAACTTCCTGCCCTGCGGGTCGCTCTGCGGCGAGTCCGCCACCGCCCTCCCGTTCCAGGAGCGCGGCGGCCTCAATGCCGTCGGCGCGTGGGACATCCTCAAGCAGCGCGGGACGCCGGCCGGCAAGGGAGCGAGGGTCGCGGTCCTCGACACCGGCGTCGCCTACATGACCAGGAAGCCGAAGTTCCGGCGCAGCCCGGACTTCTCGCGCAAGCAGTTCCTTCCCGGCTACGACTTCGTCGACAAGGACCGCCTGCCGCTCGACGAGGACGGACACGGCACCCACGTCACCGGGACGATCGCCGAGCGCACCGGCAACCACTTCGGCCTCACGGGCCTCGCCTCGAGGGCGAAGATCATCCCCGTCCGGGTGCTCGACTCCGAGGGCTTCGGCACCGCCCGCAACATCGCGAGGGGGATCCGCTGGGCGGCCAACCACAAGGCCCAGGTCATCAACATGAGCTTCGAGTTCTCGCTCGGGGTGAACAGCTGCGGCAAGATCAAGGGGATCTGCTCGGCGATCAAATACGCGTTCAAGAAGGGCGCGCTGGTGGTCGCGGCGGCCGGGAACGAGAACGGCGAGCCCGTCGCCTACCCCGCCGGCGCTCCCCACGTCATCGGCGTCGGCCGGACCACCAAGGACGCCTGCCTCGCGAGCGACTCGCGCACCGGCGCCGGACTCGACCTGGTCGCGCCGGGCGGCGGCTTTCCGCTGCTGGCCAACTGCGGCACGGACGACGGGCTCTTCAGCCGCGGCGTCCCGATCTTCCAGCTCACCCTCGTCGGCTCCGGCTTCAGCAACTTCGGCTACCCGGGCGGCTACGAGGGCACCTCGATGGCAGCCGCCCACGTCTCCGGAGTCGCGGCGCTCGTGATCGGCAGCCGCCTGGTGGGCAGCTCGCCGACCGCCGTGGAGTGCCAGCTCGAGGCGACGGCGCGCCACGGTGACTCCCAGCTGGGGCAGCCCTACGACCCGCGCCTCTTCGGCGCGGGGCTGGTCGACGCCGCCGCGGCGGTGACGGCGCGCGCGCCCGGTTGCTGACTACGCCGTAGCGATCCGCAGGCCCGTGGCGGCCAGGGCCAGCAGCTCCATGACCAGA
>DASTAI010000106.1:0-2313 GCA_035712865.1 Solirubrobacterales bacterium | reverse complement strand
TCGAAGAGAACGGCACCGAGATTGAACACGTCGGTCCGCTCGTCGATGGCGTTCACCTCTCCTCGCGCCTGTTCGGGACTCATGTATGCCGGAGTCCCCAGGGCCGCTCCGACGACCGTCAGGTCCTTCCTCACGATCTCGGGGCCCGAGATCTCCGGTTCCGCCGCGCCGATCCGCTTCGCGAGCCCCCAGTCCACGACCACGGTCTGTCCAAAAGGGCCAACCATGATGTTCGAGGGCTTGAGGTCTCGGTGCACGACGCGATGCGCGTGGGCATACCCGACGGCCTGGCATGCGGCGATGAGGTGCGGGAGCAGCTGGAGGCGGTCCTCGAGTCCGCGACACGATGCGAAGCGTGCCTTCAGGGTCTCGCCGACCACCAGCTTCTGGACACAGACCAGCGTTCCATCAGCCCGTCGCACCAGCTCGAGCACCGGAACGATCCCTGGATGATCGAGGCTGGCGACAAGTCGTGCTTCACGCAAGAAACGGTGGATCGACGCCTCTCCCGGCCCGGTGAGCTCCTTCATCGCGACCTCGCGTCCGACGAGGCGGTCGAGGGCTCGCCAGACCACGGACTGTCCACCGCGGCCGAGCTCGTCGAGGCGGCGATACTGCTCCGGGCGTTCGAATGGCACTTCGAAGAGGTTCGAGGCTTCCCCGTCCCCAGATGCTGCGTCCGAGATCTCTGCCGGGGGAGTCGAGGCGCTCGGATCGATCGTTTGCCCGCGATCGTCCTGAACGATGGTGACCGGTTCGGTGCTCAGGGCTTGATCAGCGAGCTCCTGAAGAGCTCTCCCTTTCTCGGGGGTGAGCGCTCCCGCGTCGACCAGGTGGTCGAGAAGGCTCCGGCCATCTCGGACGCTGAAATGCGCCGAGGCGGCGGCCATGACCTGGGCTGGCGTGACGAGGCCGACCTGCGTCGCGAGCACTCCCAGGAGCAGCTCGCGCTCGGTCACTTCGCCTCCAGGTCGAGGCAAGGATCGGTCGGCAGGCGTTTCACCTCGACCGGAGATGGCGTGTTCCCCTGCCCGTGCACGGTCGCGAGTGTAGCGAGCTGAATCCGGTCCGTGGCAGGCGACATGCTGAGGACTCAGGGCGCCGCCACGAGCTCGGTGCCTTCGAAGCGCAGGCCCGTCCGTTTCAGAGTCGCGGTCAGGGCCGCCTCCGGAGCGAGTGGGTCCGGGTCCGGAAGAGGCACGATCGACCACGTCTCCCGATCCCCGAGAAGTTGATGCCGAAGGTCAGGCATGACGCTCGACGTCCAGGCCGTGTTGGTGTCGTTCGACGGAAGCATGCTGATGAGGGTCTGGCCGGTCCGAGCATCCAGAACGACCGACCCGGCCTGCGACAGCGAGAGGACGATTGCTCGCTGATCCGCGGCGAAGCGCGGATAGCACTGATTCAGCCCGGAGGAATGCGTTCGCCAGCTCAAGCGCAGCGTCCGGAGATCCCAGAGCTCGGCTCCCTTGGCGGTGCAGATCGCCAGGCGTTGACCAGCCTCGTCCAGTGCCGAGGCGTTGACCGGACTCTCGAGCTCGAGTGTGCTTTCACCTCCCGTCTCGAGA
Source organism: Solirubrobacterales bacterium (assembly GCA_035712865.1). Lineage (GTDB taxonomy): Bacteria > Actinomycetota > Thermoleophilia > Solirubrobacterales > 70-9 > DASUPK01. Next base: position 745 of record DASTAI010000106.1, on the reverse strand, counting down.
TCGCGCGTCCAGACCGTTGTCTCTCGGCTCCACGCGATGCGGCGGCCGTTCGCAGAGATCGCGGGGTAACGGTCAGGGAGGCTCGGGACTCGAGCTCGATCCTCGAAGACGACCCGGCCAGCCATGACGTCCCAGACCTCGACCCGGAAGGGAGAGGTCGACAGAAGCCGAGCTCCGCCGCGCGACGCCACGCTCCTCCTGCACTGGGGACACCGCCGTCGCGCCAGGATCTTCCCGGAGTCCAGTTCTCGCAGACTGATCCAGCTGTCTTCCGATTCGAGCTCGCCGTTCACGAGCACGCTCCCCTCAGGAGAGAGTCCAGGCGCATCATGGACCCTCGTCGAGACGCGGCCGACCTCGCCACGCTCGACATCGAAGATGCGGAGATCTCCGGGCCCCTCGACATTCCGTCCCAGGAGCCGCTTCCCGTCTTCGGACATGTCGCTGTAGCCAGGGATCGTGCCCCTCCTCCTCTCGACTCGCGGGTCCCCCGGCAACTCCCAGCGAACGAGAAGACTTGCGTTGCGCAGGTTGGCGGCCCAGAGACTCCGGCCGTCTCTCGAGAAGGTCAGACGAGGGGGCCCCTCGGGGTGACGCACCGACGTCACCACCACCTGCGCGTCGACATCGACGACATCGATCCGCTGCTCGTCATTGCGCGCAACGGCCACGAGCCGCCCATCCGGCGAAGTTGTAAGTCCGGCAATGTCCACCTGCTCCGAGCCGGCCTTCCACTGTGACATCT
>DASTAI010000105.1:0-10008 GCA_035712865.1 Solirubrobacterales bacterium | reverse complement strand
GTCGAGCGGGCCGTTTCTCGTGCCCATGAAGACCTCTCCCCTCATCGCCGCCGCGCGCTTCGGAACGGGCCAGTAGATGTTGGCGCCGCGTCCGCTGAAGAGCTCCTCCTTGAACTTCGCCTTGATCGAGTATTCCCGGACCTCGGTGCCCGGCGGCGGCTGATCGTCCGGGACGAGAGGGCTCTCGTACTCGAACGTCATCCCGAACGGGTACTGGGCGGTCGGTTTGCGTCCCCGCAGCGGCGCCGACCTCAGGGTCGTCGACTTGATGCTTTGGACGATCTCATCCCCGTAGTAGGTGTAGGTGCCGTCGCCGTTGAGATCGCCCACATCGGTCTCGCACGAGAGCGTGACCGGGATGACGAAGTCGACGATCTTTCCACCTCTGGTCAGCCTGAAGCTCACTGGGGTGCCCTGCTCGGTGACTCCTTTGTAGGCGCCGGCGAGCCGCTTCTTGCTCACCGTTCTGATCACCTTCTTGCTGAATCGCTTCGAGTCGGCGCGCCCGGCGAAGCCGATGCCGACGATCAGTGCGGCGCAGAGCAGAACCGCCAGAGCCGTGATCGGGCGGATCGTCCTCGCGGCTGTATCCATGGTCATCTCCCCGTGATCGCTTTCCCGAGCGAACCTACGGAGGGGCGCTCATCAACCGCTCATCAGGCTTGGGAAGCGATCTAGGTGAACCAGCTGACGACGCTGAAGCGCTCGCCGCGAGTGATCGGTTTGACCTCGTGCAGGGTGTCAGGCGGGAAGCCCACCAGCATCCCCTCGCGGCCCTCGAGCTCAACGGGCAGGGGTCCCTGCTCGGGTTCCCAGGGCTCATAGAACGCGAGCGCTCCGCCCGCGTATTGATCCGGCCCGGGGTCCTCGCTCTGCCCATTGAGGAGCAGCACCGCCGAGACGATCCGGTTGCGGGACTGGTGCCCATCGTCGGGGTCCGGAGGACGGTCGACGTGGCGCCTGATGTAGTCGCCCTCGCCATAGATGACGAACTGGAGCCGCTCCAGGCCCGCGAGCGGAACGTCGAACGTCTCGGAGATCTCCTCTCGCGCACCGAGCAGCCGCTCCTCAACCAATGCCGCAATCGGCTCATCGACCTGGCAGCTTCGCGCGCGTCGTATCCCTTCATCCACCTGATACTCGCCGCCCTCGGGCCGGATCGTCGCGGGCTCCGCCCTCCCGTTGATCATCGCCTGTCGCAGCCGAGCGCAGAGATCGGGCTCGAGAAAGCGCTCCTTCGTGAGCACGCCCAGGCGCGCGAACGCGTCCTCCCTGCCCGTCCCGCTCACGCCCGGATGGCGTCGAGGTCGGCCCGGAGCTCCTTGAGCTCGTCGCGGATCCGGGCCGCCTCCTCGAAGCGGAGGTCGTCGGCCGCCGCCAGCATCTCCTCCTCGAGCTGGATGACCAGCTTCTCGAGCTCCTCGGGGGTCTTCGCCGCCGTCTCCTCGCGCCGGCGGCGCCGGCGGCGCGGCGCCTGCGACTCCATCGCCAGGAACTCGGCCATGTCGGATATCCCCTTCTTGACCGTCGCGGCGGTGATGCCGTGCTCCTCGTTGTAGGCGACCTGGATGGCGCGGCGGCGGTCCGTCTCGGAGATCGCCTTCCGCATCGCGTCGGTCTCCTTGTCGGCGTACATCAGGACCCGCCCGTCGACGTGTCGCGCGGCCCGGCCGTTCGTCTGGATCAGGCTGGTCTCGCCGCGGAGGAAGCCCTCCTTGTCGGCGTCGAGGATCGCCACCAATGAGACCTCCGGCAGGTCGAGGCCCTCGCGGAGCAGGTTGACGCCGACCAGGACGTCGTATTCGCCAAGCCGGAGCTCGCGGATGATCTGGATCCGCTCGAGGGTGTCGATCTCCGAGTGCAGATAGCGAACACGAAAGCCGTGCTCGAGCAGGTACTCGGTCAGGTCCTCCGCCATCTTCTTGGTCAGCGTCGTCACCAGGACGCGCTCGTCCTTCTCGGCGCGAATGCGGACCTCGTTCATCAGATCGTCGATCTGGTTCTTGGTCTCCCGCACCACGACCTCCGGATCGACGATCCCGGTGGGCCGGACGATCTGCTCGACGACCCGGGAGGACTCGGCCCGCTCCCATGGGCCCGGCGTCGCCGAGACCAGCACCATCTGGCCGATCCGGTCGAGGAACTCGTCGAACTTGAGCGGCCGGTTGTCGACGGCGCTCGGCAGGCGGAAACCGAAGTCGACCAGGGTCGACTTGCGCGAGTAGTCGCCCTCGTACATCCCACCGATCTGCGGGATCGTCTGGTGAGACTCGTCGACGAAGAGAACGAAGTCGTCGGGGAAGTAGTCGATCAGCGTGTAGGGCGGGCTCCCCGGGGGGCGACCATCGAGGATTCGCGAGTAGTTCTCGATCCCCGGGCAGAATCCGAGCTCGCGCATCATCTCCATGTCGTAGCGGGTGCGCTGCTGGAGCCGGTGCGCTTCGAGTTGCTTGCCGTGCTCCTCGAAGTACGCGACCTGGTTACGCATCTCCCGCTCGATCTCGTCCACCGCCCGCTCCATGGTCTCCTCCTTGACGGCGTAGTGGCTCGCCGGCCAGACCGAGACGTGGTCGATCACGTCCAGGATCTCGCCGGTCAGCGGGTCGAAGTGCTGAATCGCCTCGATCTCGTCGCCGAAGAGCTGGATCCGGTAGGCGGACTCGGCGTAGGCGGGGTAGATCTCGAGCACCTCCCCCCTGGCGCGGAATGTGCCGCGGCCCAGCGTCGAGTCGTTGCGTCGGTACTGCATCCCGACGAGCTTGCGGAAGACGTCCTGGCGGTCGATCCAGTCGCCCACCTTGAAGAGCTGCATCTGCTCCCGGTAGAGCTGGGGCGAGCCGATCCCGTAGATGCACGAGACCGAGGCGACGATGATCACGTCGCGACGGGCGAAGAGCGAGGCGGTGGCCGCGTGGCGCAGGCGATCGATCTCGTCGTTGATCGAGGAGTCCTTCTCGATGTAAAGGTCCTGCGCCGGGACGTAGGCCTCCGGCTGGTAGTAGTCGTAGTAGCTGACGAAGTACTCGACGGCGTTCTCGGGAAAGAACTCGCGGAACTCGTTGCAGAGCTGCGCCGCCAGCGTCTTGTTGTGGGCGATCACGAGCGCCGGGCGTTGCATCCGCTCGATCGTCGCCGCCATCGTGAAGGTCTTGCCCGTGCCGGTCGCGCCCAGGAGCGTCTGGAAGCGCTGGTCCGACTCGAGGCCCTCGGCCAGGCCGTCGATCGCCTTCGGCTGGTCCGCGGTGGGGCTGTATGCGGGGTTGAGCTTGAACTCGGGCACGTTGTTGAGCCTAGCTTGAGGTGCTCCCGTCCCCGCTCATATCGAGCCGGAATCGGGGTATAGACGCCTCATGGGAGGACTCATCCTGGGGCCGATGCTGCGCTACGTGAGCGAGACCGAGGCGACCGTGTGGGTCGAGACGGATGAGCCCTGCGAGGTGGAGGTGCTCGGTGAGCGCGATCAGACCTTCTGCATCGACGGCCACCACTACGCGCTGATTTGCCTCACGGACCTGGAGCCCGGCTCCTCGAAGGAGTACGGGGTCAAGCTCGACGGCGAGGTGGTCTGGCCGCCGCCGAACAGTGACTTCCCACCCAGCGTCCTGCGAACGCCGGATCCAGACTCGCGCCTGCGGATCGTCTTCGGGTCCTGCCGTGTCGCGGTTCCGCACCATCCCCCCTTCACCCTGACCAAGGACGAGGACCCCGAGCACGGCCGCGAGATCGATGCCCTCTACGCCCTCGCCATTCGAATGCGGGAGCTGCCGGCCGAGGAGTGGCCCCACATCCTCCTGATGATCGGAGACCAGGTCTACGCGGACGAGGACGCTCCCGAAACGAGAACGTTCATCCGCGAGCGTCGCGGTGTCGACGGCGAGCCCGGAGACGATGTCGCCGACTTCGAGGAGTACACCCGCCTCTATCGCGAGAGCTGGGGCGACGAGACGATCCGCTGGCTGTTCTCGGTCGTCCCTTCGGCAATGCTCTTCGACGATCACGACGTGCACGACGACTGGAACACCTCGATCTCCTGGGTGGAGGAGATGAGGTCCAAGCCGTGGTGGAACCGGCGGATGGCAGGGGCGCTGGCGAGCTACTGGGTCTACCAGCACCTCGGCAACCTCTCACCCGGCGAGATCGAGGAGCGAGGAATCCTCGCCCACGTCAGGTCCCAGCCGGACGCCGGCCACGCCCTGCACGAATGGGCCAGGGACGTCGACTGGGGCAGCGACGGCCGTCGCTGGAGCTACAGCCGCGACCTCGGCGACGTGCGGATCGTGATGCTCGACTCACGTGAGGGACGCATCCTCGGCGAGCGGCCGCGGAGCATGTTCGACGAGGACGAGTGGAAGTGGCTCGAGGGGGTTGTGAGGGGTGACGTCGGGCACCTGGTGATCGCCGACACCCTGCCGATCTTCCTGCCGCAGGCGATTCACAACCTGGAGTCCTGGAACGACGCCGTGGCCGCCGGGGCCTGGACTCGGGCCTTCAAGGGCATCGGCGAGCGGATCCGGCGCGCCCTCGACCTCGAGCACTGGGCCGCCTTCCCCCACTCCTTCGCCCGCATCGCGGAGCTGATCCGCGCGGCCGGGGCCGGCGAACGCGGTGAGTCCCCGAAGTCGATCGTCACCCTCGGCGGCGACATCCACCATGCCTATCTGGCGCAGGTCGATTTCCCGGCCGAGGATCGCGTCGTCAGCCCCGTCTGGCAGGCGGTCTGCTCGCCGTTTCGCAATGCGCTCAGCAAACGGGAACGTCGCATCGCCCGCGCCGGCGACTCGCGCCCGGCCCGTTGGCTCACTGGAGTCCTCGCGCGCTCCGCGGGAGTCGACCTCCCCAAGGTCGAGTGGAGGCTCGAGCAGGAGCCCACGTTCGACAACCAGTTCGCCACCCTCGACATCGACGGTGAGCGCGTCGACCTGCGGATCGAGAAGATCGTGCCCGGCGACTGGCGCCGGCCCCGGATCGAGACCTCCCTGGAGCGGCGGCTCGCCTAGGAGCCGGTCGCCGCGATGCTCTCCGCCGTCGCGCCGAGTGCCCGAACCAGCATCTCGACGAGGTCGTCGCGATCCGGTTCTCCGAGCTCGAGCCAGGTGAGCATCGCCGCCTCGACGTAGGAGGTCCAGGCGCGCAGGCCGACGCGTACAACGGGGCGGTCCGGGTCGAGCTCCATCGCCTCGGCGAGCCTCTCGACGCGCCACACGCGCGCGCGATCGAGCTCGTCCCGCACCTCTCCGAAGCTGATCCCTCGTGTCATCAGGTTGCGATAGCCAACGGGGTGCTCGCTGATCGCATCCGCGAAGTTGCGGAGCCCCGCTCGCAGACGGTCGACCGGCGGCAGCTCCGGGTCGGGCTCGATTCGGGCGCGGAAGGCCTCGATCAGCGGCGCGAGGCAGGCCACGTAGAGGCCCTTCTTGCTGCCGAAGTACTGAAAGACGAGGCCGTGCGAGACCCCGGCGGCCTGGGCCACCTCGTCGACCGAGACCTCGTCGTAGTCGCGATCGCCGAACACCTCGAGGGCAGCCGCGATCAGCTCGAGCCTGCGCTCGCCCGCCCGCTCGCTTGTCAGTGGCCGCGTCGCGATGCGGCCAGGGTAGCCCGGGTTGACTCCGGGTCAAAACCCAGTAGTGGGTGTCTGCGCCCAGAAAGAAGAAGGGCCGCTAGCCGGCGTTGATGAAGTCCAGGCTGGCGGCGACGCGCGAGTAGACCGAGGGCGCCGAGGGCAGGCCGCAGAGCGCGCCTCCGTAGGAGACCGTCCCCACCTCGACGGCGCCGGTCGGCGTGTCGGCCACGAGCGGCCCGCCGCTGTCACCCGAGCAGGCCGAGGTGTGGATCTTGAAGCGGCCGGGCTTCTTCCGCTTTGCGCCGAGCGCGCAGATCATGCTCTCGGGGGCGAACAGGTCTCTTGTATAGGCCTTGAGGCAGCGCTGGTCGCTGCGGGCGATCTCGAAGGTCTGCTTGAGGAATGGGGAGAGGTGAACGCCGAACGGGTTGGTGGCTCCGAAACCGGCCACGCGCAGGACCGCACCTGGAACTGTCGCGGCGGCGCTCTGCGCCGGGGTGGCCAGGGCGACCGGCTGCACGGTCGTCGGCTGCGCGAGGTTGAGGACCGCCACGTCGTGCAGCCCCGTCTGCTCGAAATCGGGATGGACCTGTCCCGAGCTGACGCCGATCACCTGTCCGGCGGCCTTGGCCCTGAGATTCGGCCGGCCGGCGATCACCTGGAAGTTGGCGAGGTTGAACCCCGCCACGCAGTGGCCCGCGGTCAGGACCTTGGTCGGCGCGATCACCGAACCGCTGCAGTGCATGTGACCCTTGCGGAAAATCGCGACGGCGTAGGGCCAATCCGCGGGGTTCGCTGCGCTTCCGCCGACGATCGACGAACGCGCCACGGGAGCCGCGGTGGCGGCCGGTGACAGCGCGACCGCGCCCAGCGCACAGGCACAGGCAATGACCGCCATCAGCTTGTGGTGTCCACGCCTCGTCTTCATTGATCCACGTCCCGGGCAGCCCTAGCCGAGCCCCAGCTCCTGACGGTAGTGGCGCGCGTAGTCATCGCGCTTGTCGAGGACATCCTCGACGTATCCGCGGGTCTCGGGGAATGGGATGTCCTCGAGCCGCAGGCTCGAGCCGCCCCAGGCGATGACATTCGTCTCCCCCGCGTTGTACGCCGCCAGCGCGGCCACCTCGTTCTCGTCGAACTTGTCCAGCAGATAGCGAAGGTCGAAGGTCCCGTAGCGGATGTTGATGTCCGGATCCGAGAGGTCGTCGAACTTGAAGGTCTGGCCCCCGCTCAGGCTCTCGATCAGCTTCGCCGTGCTCGGGGTGATCTGCATCAGGCCACGAGCCCCTGCGTGCGACGTCTGGTCGCGGAAGCGCGACTCCGAGTAGATCACCGCGGCGATCAGGTCGGCGGGCACCCCCTTGTCGGCGGCCTGCTGGCGAATGATGTCCTCGTGACGCAGAGGCAACGTGAACTCCTCCAGGGTGCGCTGGAACCGGCCGCTGTTGATGAGCAGGAAGGCGCCGAGGCCCGCGGCCAGGAGCGTCCCGCCGATGACCAGGGTCCGGCGCCCGCGCCGGCTCCCCGCGCGGCTTCGCCCCTGCGGGCTGCGCCGCGCGCGGCCGCCGCCGCTCTTGCGCGCGCCCGTACGCCCCGTACGCACCGTGGCGCTCATCCCGGTTCCTTCGCGGTCAGTTGTTCGATCAGCCGACCCACCTCTGACTCCAACTCCTGGAGCGAGGCATCGTTGCGGATGACGTGGTCGGCACGACGCACTTTCTCAGCCTGATCGAGCTGCCTCGCCTCGCGTCCAGCCAATCCCCCCTGCCCGCGTTCGCGCAGGCGGGCGTCACGCAGGTGGTCGGCGGCGACCACCGCGAGAGTCTCATCGAAGGCGTCCTCCATCGCCGACTCGAACAGCAATGGCACCTCGACGACGGCCAGCGGGACATCCGGGTCCAGGTTCTGGCGCCATTCGAGCACGTGCAGGCCCACCCGCGGGTGGGTGACACTCTCCAGCCAGGCGAGCTCGCCACGGTCGCTGAAGACGATCTCGCTGACCTTGTCGCGATCGACTTCTCCGGCGGGAGCGATCTCCTCGCCCCAGCGGTCCACGAGCGCCGCTCGCACCTCATCGTCGTCTAGGAGATCGTGGGCGACGCGATCCGTGGAGAGCGTCGCGGCACCGAGCCGCTCGAACACGGCCAGCGTCTCCGACTTGCCTGCCCCGATCCCCCCGGTGAGACCGACGAAGCGAGTCAACCCTGGGCGGGGGGTGGCTCCTCCCCACCCGAGTCGGGTGATCCCTCGGCGGATTCCTCTGCCGGCGCCTCGTCGGCAGTCGCATCCTCCGACGGCGCCTCGGCCGGAGCCTCGGCTTCGGCGGCGGGCTCCTCGGCGGCAGGCACGGCCTCTGCAGCCGGCTCGGCTTCGGCGGAGGGCTCGGCTGTGTCCTCCTCCGGGGCCGACTCCGCGGCGGGCGCCTCGACCCCCTCAGGCGGCTCGGCGTCCTCGATGACGACGTCGTCGCTCACCGGGCGGGTGGGCAGCTCCTGCCCCTCGACCCGCTTGACGCTGAGCGAGAGGCGGCGGCGCGCCTCGTCCACCTCGAGGATCTTGACCTTGAGCTCGTCGCCGGGGCGAACGACCTCAGCCGGGCTCTCGACGTGGTGCTGGGCGAGCTCCGAGATGTGGACCAGGCCCTCGACCCCCGGGAGGATCTGGACGAAGGCCCCGAAGGCGACGATCTTGGTGACCTTGCCGTCGACGACGTCGCCCTCCTTGTACTCGTTGAGGACACGCTGCCACGGGTCCTCCTGGGTCTGCTTCAGCCCCAGCGAGATGCGCTGCCGCTCCCGGTCGATGTCGAGGACCTTCACCCGAACCGTGTCGCCGATCGAGACGACCTCGGACGGATGATTGACGTGGCTCCAGGAGAGCTCAGAGATGTGAATCAGGCCGTCGATCCCCTCCAGGTCCACGAAGGCGCCGAAGTCGACGATGTTGGAGATCTTGCCCTCGACGACCTGGCCGGGCTGGAGCCGGCCGAGGATCTGCTCGCGGACCTCCTTGCGCTCCTCCTCGAGGACCGCGCGGCGGGAGAGGACGACGTTGTTGCGAGAGCGGTTGAGCTCGATCACCTTGCACTCGAGCTGCTGCCCCATGAACTCGTCGAGATTCTGGACCCGGCGGATGTCGACAAGGGACGCGGGCAGGAAGCCGCGGACGCCGAGGTCGAGGATGAGGCCGCCCTTGACGACCTCGATCACCGTCCCGGTGACCGGCTCACCCGTCTCGGCCGCCTGCTCGATCCTTCGCCAGGCCTTCTCGAAGCGGGCTCGCTTCTTGGAGAGGATCAGGCGACCCTCCTGGTCCTCCTTGGTGAGGACGAGGGCGTCGACTTCCTCGCCGAGCTCGACCTCCTCGGACGGTTTGACGGTCTTCCGGATCGAGAGCTCGTTCGAGGGGATGACCCCCTCCGACTTGTAGCCGATGTCCACCAGGACCTCGTCCTGGTCGATCCTGACGACCTTCCCAGAGACGACGTCACCCTCGCTGAAGGGGTGGATCGTCGCGTCGTAGTTGGGGACGAGCTTGCCGTCGACCTCGATCAGCAGGTTGTCCGAGTCGGCGGCGCCGTTCCCGGTGCTCTGCTCCTGCTCGGCCTGCTGGGGCTCGGTCTGCGGCTCCTCAGTCTGCGCAGCCTCAGTCGTTGTGTCCGTTTCGGGCACGGCCGCACAGTGTACGCAGAGAGACGTGATCGGCCCTTGCGGGATCTGCTCATGAACGATTAGGGTCCCGTCGGACGGGGGGTTCACGATTCCCGCTTGCGCGGGGAGGAGGAGGACTCATGTTGAGCAGCCTGAAGAGGCATGCCTCACCGGCGACCGTGATCGCGATCATCGCGCTGGTCGTCGCTCTCGGCGGGACCGCCGTCGCCGGTGGCGTGCTGAACAAGAAGAAGGTCAACAACATCATCTCCAACCGCGCCCCGGGGCTCTCGGTGGCGAGCGCGAAGAGCGCGGATTCGGCGAAGAGCGCGGATTCGGCGACCAACGCGAACTCGGCGAACGTCGCGAAGAACGTTTTCGCCGAGACGCAGGGCGTCAACGGGAGCATCCTGTCGCCCGGCGTCACGGTCGACCACACGGGGAGCACGTTCACCTACACCTTCCCGCGCAACATGGTCGGCTGCATTCCGGTGGTCTCGGGTCAGTTCTTCTCCGGCTGGACGGCGTTCCAGTCAGGTACCGCGCCAGCGAACCAGAACAAGATCACGGTCAACCAGCCCGGCGGTTCTGACAACGGTCACGAGCTGGTCGTCGTCTGCCCCAACTGAGGAGCTGAGGCGAAATTCAGGAGGGTTTGCGGGCCCGGGATCTCCCGGGCTCGCGCCCACCTGCCGCGTTCTACGATGCGCCCATGCCCAGGCGCGAGACCAAGCGCGGCGAGCAGCGCACGCCACTGGAGGGCAGCTACGACGTCGTCGTCTGCGGGGCCAGTTT
>DASTAI010000104.1:0-2215 GCA_035712865.1 Solirubrobacterales bacterium | reverse complement strand
GCGGCCAAGGCCGAGGACCACGCAGGAGGTCGGGTCTGCGGCGATCTTCACCGGGAGCCGCGTCTCCTGGCTGAGGAGCCGGTCGAGCCCCCGCAGAAGCGCGCCGCCGCCCGAAAGAACGATGCCCGCGTCGACGATATCCGCGGCCAACTCCGGGGGCGTCCGTTCCAGGCACGTGCGAACGGTCTCGATGATCGTCATGACGCACTCGCGGAGCGCCTCGCGGACCTCTTCCTCGCCGAGCACGATCGTCTTGGGAATGCCGTCGGCCAGATCCCGGCCCCTGACCTCCATCGAGCGGGGCTCGGACTCGTCCGGCCAGGCCGATCCGAGCGCGATCTTGAGCTCCTCGGCCTGGCGCCCGCCGATGAGGAGGTTGTAGTGCTTGCGCACGTGCTGCAGGATCGCCTCGTCCATCTGATCGCCGGCCACCCTGACCGACCTGCAGAAGATGACGCCGGCCAGCGAGATCACGGCGACCTCGGTCGTACCGCCGCCGACGTCGACGATGAGGTTGCCTCCCGGGTCCTGTACCGGTAGCCCGGCGCCGATCGCCGCCGCCACCGGCTCCTCGACCAGGAACACATCGTGCGCCCCGGCGTGCTGCGCCGAGTCACGGACGGCACGCCGCTCGACCTGGGTGATCCCCGAGGGTACCCCGATCACGACCCGCGGCTTGAGGACCGTGCGGAGCCACCGCTGGGTCTTCGCGATCAGGTAGCTCAGCATCCGCTCGGTGATCTCGAAGTCCGCGATGACCCCATCCTTCAGGGGTTGGACGACGCGGATGTGGGGAGGTGTCCGTCCCAGCATCGCCTTGGCCTCGCTGCCGACGGCGATGACGGAGCGGTCGGTCTCGTCAATGGCGACGATGGACGGCTCGCGGAGGACGACACCCTCGCCCCGGACGAACACGAGGGTGTTCGCCGTGCCCAGGTCGATCGCGAGGTCCCGCGAAAACGCGCGCAAGAACATCACAGCTCCGCCCACAGGGTACTGGGGCTTCGATGACAACCGGAAGAACTTTCTGGGCGGAGGCCGGCCGATCAGGCCGTGGTGGCGCGTACCGCTTCGAGGAACTGGTCGCCGGTGAACGGCTTGTAGAGAAGGCAGGCCCCCGCGCTGCGGAGTGCCTTGTCCGCCTCGGGCCCGACCGGCCCGGCAGTGATGAAGATGAAGCGGCCGGCGACAGCGCTTCCGCGGGCCGCGGCCTGGTTCAGGAGGTCGAGCCAGTCCACGCCGTCGAGGTGGAAGTCAGCGACCACCAGGTCGATGCCGTCGCGCAGGTGCTGGCGCGCCTCGTCGGCGCGGGCGACGGTGAGGGCCGTGCAGCCGGTGGGCTCGAGGTGCTCGAGCAGGATCTTTTGCACCGCCTGGTCGTGCTCCACGATGAGGATCCGCTTGCCGTCGAGCCGGATGGGCTGCCCGCCGCTCTCCGAGACCGTCCCGGCGGCGCCCGACCCGACCGGCAGCTCGATGGTGAAGATCGCCCCGTGGCCGGGCCGGCTCTCGGCCGTGATGTGGCCGCCATGCTCGCGGATGATTCCGTAGGAGATGCTGAGCCCCAGGCCGGTGCCGGCGGAGCCCTTGGTGGTCACGAAAGGGTCGAAGATCGTCGGCAGAACCTCGGCGGGAATTCCCGGGCCCGTGTCTTCCAGCGTGATCTGGACCCGGTCGGGGCCCAGCGAGCGCGAGGTGATCTTGAGCCGGCGCTCGGCCTCCGGCTGCTCGGCCATCGCCTGCTTGGCGTTCGTCACCAGGTTGACGAGCACCTGCTGGAGCTGATGATGGTCGGCCCACACGGGCGGAAGTCCGGGCTCGGTGTCACGGTCGACCTTCACGCTCTCGATCCTGAGATCGGCGGCGGTCAGGGCCAGCACCTTCTCGATGAGCTCGTCGAGCATCACGTGGCGCCGCTCGAGCGGCATCTGGCGGCCGAACGTCAGGAGCCCGCGCACGATCGAGCGCGCCGCGTCGGTCGACTCGCGGATCATCTGCGCGTATTCCTTCAGCGCGTCGGGCGCCTGCTGCTCGAGGATGTCGCTGGCGCCCACCAGCACCGTCAGCGGATTGTTGAGCTCGTGCGCGACGCCGGCGACGAGCTCGCCGAGCGCCGACAGCTTCGCGGCCTGGACCATCTGCTGCTGGGCGAGCGTGAGGCGGAGCTTCTGGTCCTCGACGACTTCCTGGAGCTTCCGCGCGGCCTGCTGGGCTT
>DASTAI010000103.1:0-9074 GCA_035712865.1 Solirubrobacterales bacterium | reverse complement strand
GCGGGCCTCCTCGTCGACCCAGGTGATCACCGAGGCCGCGAAGTAGAGGACCTTCTCGAGCTCCTTCGGAGCCATGTCGATCAGGTATCCGATCCGGCTCGGGACACCCTTGAAGAACCAGATGTGCGAGACCGGCGCGGCCAGGTCGATGTGGCCCATCCGCTCGCGGCGAACCTTCGAGCGGGTGACCTCCACGCCGCAGCGCTCGCAGACGATGCCCTTGTAACGGACCCTCTTGTACTTGCCGCAGTAGCACTCCCAGTCCTTGGTGGGACCGAAGATGCGCTCGCAGAAGAGGCCGTCCTTCTCCGGCTTCAGCGTCCTGTAGTTGATGGTCTCGGGCTTGGTTACCTCGCCGGAGCTCCAGCCCCGGATCTTCTTGCCCGAGGCAAGCCCGATCTCGATCGCGTCGAAGTTATTGATGTCGATCACTTACTCGCTGCCTCCTCGGCGTCCTCGGTCCCGCCTTCGCCCTCGGCGACGACCTGCTCTTCCTTCTCATCTGCGGCCTCTTTGCCGTTGCCGCCACCGTCCGCGCGCACGCCGGACAGCTCGATGCCGAGTTCCTCGGCGGCTCGGAGGAGGTCGTCCTCCTCCTCGCCCATCTCCACTCCATCGCCCTCCTCTGAGACCACGTGGGCGTCGAGCGCGAGGCTCTGGATCTCCTTGAGCAGGACCTTGAACGACTCGGGAATGGAGGGCTCGGGGATGTTCTCGCCCTTGACGATCGACTCGTAGGCCTTGACGCGGCCGACTGTGTCGTCGGACTTGACCGTGAGCATCTCCTGGAGGGTGTACGCCGCGCCGTAGGCCTCGAGCGCCCGCACCTCCATCTCGCCGAAGCGCTGCCCGCCGAACTGCGCCTTGCCGCCCAGCGGCTGCTGGGTGACCAGCGAGTAGGGGCCAGTCGAACGAGCGTGGATCTTGTCGTCGACCAGGTGCAGCAGCTTCAGGATGTACATGTAGCCGATGGTGACCTTGCCCTTGTAGTGCTCGCCGCTGAGGCCGTTGTAGAGCTGCACCTTGCCCTCGGCGCGGTTGCCGGGACGCTCGCGCTTGTCGACCCCGAGGTCGATGCCGGGGTCAGCGTTCTCGTCCTGCCACTGGACCAGGGCGTCGTCGACGTCTTCCACGGTGGCCCCGTCGAACACCGGGGTCGCCACGTTGACGCGACCGCCATTCTGCTGCGCCTCCTTGTAGGCAGGAGTCCCGTCGTCGTACCAGCCGTTGGCCGCGACCCAGCCCAGATGCGTCTCCAGGATCTGGCCGATGTTCATTCGGCTCGGTACCCCGAGCGGGTTGAGGATCACGTCGACCGGCCTGCCGTCCTCCATGAACGGCATGTCCTCCTCGGGCACGATCTTCGAGATCACGCCCTTGTTGCCGTGGCGGCCGGCGAGCTTGTCGCCCTCGGCGATCTTCCGCTTGGTGGCGACGTAGACGCGCACCAGGTCGTTGACGCCCGGCGGCAGATCGTCGCCCGCCTCGCGGCTGAAGGTGAGGACGTCGATGACGACGCCGCCCTCGCCGTGGGGGACCTTGAGTGAGGTATCGCGAACCTCGCGCGCCTTCTCCTTGAAGATGGCGCGGATCAGCTTCTCCTCTGCGGTCAGCTCGGTCTCGCCCTTGGGCGTCACCTTCCCGACCAGCAGGTCGCCGGAGACGACCTCGGCGCCGATCCGCACGACGCCGCGCTCGTCGAGCTGCGCGAGCGACTCCTCCGAGCGGTTCGGGATGTCGCGGGTGATCTCCTCGTCGCCGAGCTTCGTCGAGCGCGCGTCGATCTCGTACTCCTCGATGTGGATCGAGGTGAGCTCGTCGTCCTTGACGAGGCGCTCGGAGATGATGATCGCGTCCTCGAAGTTGTAGCCCTCCCAGGACATGAAGGCGACCAGGCAGTTCTTGCCAAGCGCGATCTCGCCACCGGCGGTGGACGAGCCGTCGGCGAGCACGTCGCCCGCCTTCACCTTGTCGCCGACCGAGACGATCGGCCGCTGGTGGATCAGCGTGCCCTGGTTGGACCGCATGAACTTGTGGAGCGGGTACTCGTCCCTCTTCGAGCCGTGGGTGACGACGATCTGCTCGGCGTCGACCACGGTCACCTCGCCGTCGTTCTCAGCGATCGCGACGTCGCCCGTGTCGACCGCGGCGCGGCGCTCCATGCCGGTGCCGATCAGCGGCGGGTCCGGCTTCAGCAGGGGCACGGCCTGACGCTGCATGTTCGAGCCCATCAGGGCGCGGTTCGCGTCGTCGTGCTCGAGGAACGGGATCAGGGCCGTGGCGACCGACCAGATCTGCGTCGGCGAGACGTCCATCAGGTCCACCTGCTTGGGCGCCACGGCGATCGCCTCGTCGTCGCGACGGCGAGAGAGGACGTACTGGCCCTTGAGCCGGCCCGTGGACGGATCGACCTCGGCATTCGCCTGGGCGATCGTCATCTCCTCCTCCTGCGTGGCGTCCAGGTGGACGATCTCGTCCGTGACCACGCCGTCCTTGACGACGCGGTACGGAGTGGTGACGAAGCCGTGCTCCGACACCTCCGCGTATGAGGAGAGAGAGCCGATCAGGCCGATGTTCGGTCCCTCGGGCGTCTCGATCGGGCACATGCGCCCGTAGTGGGTGGCGTGCACGTCGCGGACCTCGATGGGTGCGCGCTCGCGCGTCAGGCCGCCGGCGCCGAGCGCCGAGAGCCTGCGGCGATGTGTCAGACCCGACAGGGAGTTGGTCTGGTCCATGAACTGGGACAGCTGCGAGGAGCCGAAGAACTCCTTCAGCGCCGCGACGACGGGCCGGATGTTGATGATGGTCTGCGGGGTGATCGCATCGGCGTCCTCGGTGGTGAGGCGCTCGCGCACCACGCGCTCCATCCGGTAGAGACCGATCCGGAACGCCTCCTGGATCAGCTCACCGACCGTGCGGAGACGGCGGTTGCCGAAGTGCTCGTACTCGTCGAGGTGATCCTGGATCGGCTCACGGGGGTAGGTGACCGCCTCCGCGGCGTAGTCCTTGATCGGGTTCTCCTCGTCGATCTCCTCGGGGATGCCGAGGATCTTCGGGATGGAGACGAGCTCCTTGACCAGGGCGATGATGTCGTCGTGGGTCAGGACCCGGGTGTCGAGGTCGATGTCCAGGTCGAGACGCGCGTTCAGCTTGTAGCGGCCGACCCTCGTCAGGTCGTAGCGCTTGGGATCGAAGAAGAGCTGCTCGAGAAGAGCGCGCGCGGCGTCCACCGACGGCGGCTCGCCCGGGCGCTGCTTCTTGAACAGCTCGATGAGCGCGCCCTCTTCGTCCTTCGTCTGGTCCGTGTCCGCCGCGATGGTGTGGCGGATGTAGACCGAGTTGTCGAACATCTCGAGGAGCTTCTCGTCCTCGACGTAGCCCATCGCGCGCAGCAACACCGTGACGGGGAGCTTGCGCTTGCGGTCGATGCGGACGTAGACCCGCCCCTTCTTGTCGATCTCGAGCTCGAGCCAGGACCCACGGGCCGGCATCAGGTTCGCGATGAAGACCTGCTTCTCGCGGTCCTTGGGCTCCATCACATAGGCACCGGGGGAACGGACGAGCTGCGTGACGACCACGCGCTCGGTGCCGTTGATGATGAACGTGCCGCGCTCCGTCATCCATGGGAAGTCGCCCATGAAGACGGTCTGCTCGCGAATCTCACCGGTCTCCCGGTTCTGGAACGCGACCTTGACGTTCAGCGGTCGCGAGTACGTCATGTCCTTCTCGCGACACTCCTCCACCGTGTTGGGTGGATCGTCGAACTCGAAGTCACCGAAGACGATCGCGAGGTTCCCCGTGTAGTCCTCGGTTGGGGAGATGTCGTCGATCGTCGCTCGCAGCAGACCATCCTTCGGGTCAACCAGGTCCGCGAAGGACTTCCGCTGGATATCGATCAGATGTGGGAGTTCGACTGGGTTCTTAAGGCGAGAAAAGCTCCTACGGGTTGCGGCGACAGCGTTGGATCCGGCCAACTGGGCGACTCCTCAAAGTATTCGAAGGGTTGTGAGACCGCGCAAAAAATCGGGCAGCAGGGCTCACCGGCGCGCGAACCGTGCATAGTAACGCACGAGCACCCTTTGGTCAAGGGTTGCTAACACGCCCGGATAGGGGCACGTCCCGGGAGCTTACTCCGATCCCCAGCGCTTATGTGAGTGTAGCCCGGCGCTGCCGCTACTTGATCTCGGCGGTCCCGCCTGCCTCCTGGATTTCCTTGAGCAGGCCCTCGGCCTCCTCGCGCTCGATCCCCTCCTTGACGGGCTTGGGGGCCTCGTCGACCAGGGCCTTCGCCTCCTTGAGGCCGAGCCCGGTGGCCGCGCGGACGACCTTGATCACGCCGATCTTCTTGTCGCCCGAGCCGGTCAGGACGAGGTCGACCGTCCCCGACTCCTCCTCGCCCGCGCCGTCGGCGGCCGGTCCGCCGGCGGCCGGAGCCGCCGCCGCGACGGCGGTCGCGGAGACGCCGAACTCCTCCTCGAGCGCCTTGATGCGCTCGGAGAGCTCGAGCACCGAGATGCTCTTGAGCTCCTCGATCCAATCCTCGGTTGAAACCTTGGTGGCCATCTAGCTGCCTTCCTCCTTCTGATCATCGGAATTCTCTGGAGTCTCTTCGGGCGACTCCTCGCCCAGGTCTTGGTCTCCCTCAGCTGTCTCCGAGGCCTCGCCCTGGCCCGCGTCCTCGCCCTCGGGGGCCTCCTCCTCTGAGGTCTCCTCGGGGGACTCGGCCGGTTCGGGGTCGGGTTCGGATTCCTCGGCTGATGGCGACTCGGCTTCCCCACCGGAAGAGTCGTCCTCGGCTTCGGCGAGCTCCGCATCGGAGCTTTCGGAGTCCGCCTCGGCTGCGGGCGACTCATCCTCCTTGGGAGGCCCTTCCTCTTCCTTCGGCGCTTCCTCTTTCTCAGCCGGTGCTTCGGCAGGGGCCTCGCCGCTGACGAGGCCCTGCTCGGCGATCTGACCCAGCTGCAGAGCGAGCCCCTGGATCATCGAGCCGAGGCCGCGCACCAGGCCGGTGAGCGGGCTGGCGACAACGCCGGCGAACTGGGCGTTCAGCTGGTCGCGCCCGGGGAGACGGGCGATCGCCTGGAACGAGTCGGGGTCCAGGGCCTCGCCGTCCATCAGGCCCCCCTTGTAGTCGAGGAGCTCCCACTCGCTCCCGAGCCGGAACAGGGTCTTGGCCGCCAGCGCGGCGTCGCCCTTGACGAAGGTCAGAGCAGTCGGGCCCTCCAGGTACTCCTTCAGGGATGCGGTCCCCGCCTCGTCGGCGGCGCGGAGCGTCAGGCGGTTCTTGACCACCCGGAAGCGGGCGTCGGCGTCGCGCAGGCCGGAGCGAAGCTCGGCGGCCTGGGGCACGCTGATTCCGCGGTAGTCGACCGCGAAGATCGCCTCCGCGTCCTTCAGCTCCTCGGCGAGCTCCTTGACGAGTTGTGTCTTCTGTTCTCTGTCCATATGTGTCGAAAAAAAGACCCGCTCGCAGGCGGGTCAGAGGCGTCGGTCGGGGACCGGTGACTCTCACACACCTGCGCCGGACTTCTGGACCCTGGGTCCCGCCGGCGGTCTCGGGCGGCAGATTGCGCCGGGAAGTCTAGGCGGTCGCCGGCTCCTCCGCTTCCTCGGGCTCGGAGGTCTCCTCGGCCGGTTCTCCTCCGTCCTCAGCTGCCGGAGCCCCAGCGCCCTGCATGATCTCGGCGCGGCGGGTCCGCGCCGAGTCGACGCGGATCCCGGGACCCATGGTCGTGCTCAGAGTGATCGAGAGGATGTAGCGGCCCTTGGCGGCGGCCGGCTTGGCCCGGATGATCTCCTCGATCACGGCCGCGTAATTCTCGAGCAGGTCCTGCTCGGGGAAGCTGGTCTTGCCGATCGCGAGGTGGACGATCGCTTGGCGGTCGGTCCGGTACTCGACCTTGCCCGCCTTGGCCTCCTCGACCGCCTTGGCGATGTCGTCCGTGACCGTCCCGACCTTCGGGTTCGGCATCTTCCCCTGGGGGCCGAGGACCCTCCCGAGCTTGCCGACCTTGGGCATTTGCGAGGGATGGGCGATGGCCACGTCGAAGTCGGTCCAGCCGCCCTCCACCCGCTCGGCGAGATCGTCTGAGCCGACGAAGTTGGCCCCCGCCTCCTCGGCCTGGCGCGCCGCGTCGCCCTCGGCGAAGACGGCGATCGTGACGTCCTTGCCCAGGCCCTTCGGCAGGGCGAGCGTGCCGCGCAGCTGCTCCTCGGCGTGGCGGACGTTGACACCCAAGCGGATGTGCAGCTCGACCGTCTCGTCGAACTTGGCACCGGACGTCTCCTTGATCAGGTGGACCGCCTCGGCGGGCGGGTAGGCCCGGGTGCGGTCGATCTGCTCGTAGGCCTCGCGGTAGCGCTTGCCTCGTGCCATCACTCAGCCCATCGCGTTTCGCTTCGCTTCATGCTCAGAGTCCCTCCACTGTGACGCCCATCGAGCGGGCGGTGCCGGCGATGATCTTGGTCGCCGCATCCAGGTCGTTGGCGTTCAGGTCGGGCATCTTCCGCTCGGCGATCTGGCGGGCCTGGTCCACGGTGATCGAGCCCACCTTCTCGCTGTGCGGCTCGCCCGAGCCCTTGTCGATCCCGGCCGCCTCCTTGATCAGGACGGCGGCGGGCGGAGTCTTGGTGATGAAGTCGAACGAGCGGTCTTCGTAGACCGTGATCTCGACGGGGATGATTGTGCCTGCGTCCGGCTGGGTCTGGGCGTTGAACGCCTTCGTGAACTCCATGATGTTGACGCCGTGCTGACCCAGCGCAGGGCCGACCGGCGGGGCGGGATTCGCCGCGCCCGCGGGGATCTGCAGCTTTATCACCGTCAGGACCTTCTTGGCCATCAGATCTTCTTCACCTGGTCGTAGTTGACCTCGACCGGAGTCTCGCGCCCGAAGATGGAGACGAGCACCTTGAGCTTCGCCGCGTCCTCGTTGATCTCGGCGATCTCGCCGGAGAAGTCGGCGAGCGGCCCGGAGACCACCTTGACGGACTCGCCGATCGAGAACTGGGCGCGGGTCCGCGGCCGCTCGGCCGTCTCGCGATGGAGCAGCCGGTCGACCTCGACCTTGGAGAGCGGGATCGGCTTGTTGCGGGAGCCGACGAAGCCGGTGACGCCGGGGGTGTTCTTGACCAGCCCCCAGGCGTCGTCGGTCATCTCCATGTTGACCAGGACGTAGCCCGGCATGGTGCGCTTCTCGGTTTGCACCTTCTGGCCGTCCTTCATCTCCGAGATCTGCTCGGTGGGCACGACCACCTGGCGCACGTTGCGCTCCTGGCCCATCGTGTGGACACGGTGCTCGAGGTTCTGCTTGACCTTGTTCTCGTGCCCCGAGTAGGTGTTGATGACATACCAGCGAAACATCGTTCGAGTCTCCTATTCCTAGATGAGCCGCTGGATCAGCCAGTTGAAGAGGGCGTCCAAGCCGCCGAGATAGGCGGCCATGACCGCCACGAAGATGAAGGTGACGGCCGAGGCCTGGACCAGGGTGTCACGGTCGGGCCACTGGACGCGCTTGAGCTCGGCCCAGCAGGAGAGCAGGAAGCCGAGCACGGGGCCGCGGCGCTTCTCCGCCTTCTCGGCCTGACCCTTCTGAAGTTCCTTGGCTCGCGCCTTGCGGCGATCCTCCTTCTCACGCTCTCGGCGGTCGCGGCGGCTCTCGCGCGGCTCCGTGCCGACGTCGGCGCGTGAGGGGGCGGGAGCCTCCAGCTCGGTCTCGGGCTGCACCGGCTCCGGGATGACTCCCGGGATCGGTGAGCCGGCATCCGCGACATCGGGGATCTCGCCGGGCTTCTCGACCACCCGTTCGCCGAATTCATCGACCCGGGCGCCCGTCTCGATCGCCGCCTCGGCCTCGGCGACCTCTCCCGAGACGCCGAGCCGGGTGTCCTCCCGCGCCTGCTCCTCGCTGTCGACCTCGGCGGAGTCGCCGCTGCGGGCCTGGCGCTCGCGCGCCTGCTGCTGGCGGCGTCGCTCGGCCTTGCGCTGGGCGCGCGTCTTGGCCACTAGCGGGTCTCCTTATGTGGGGTGTGGCGGCCGCACCAGCGGCAGAACTTGCGCAGCTCGATCCGGTCCGGCGAGTTGCGCCGGGACTTGTTCGTCTCGTAGTTGCGGCGCTTGCACTCCTCGCAGGCGAGTGTCACGCCGATTCGAACATCTGAGGCCATGTCTCCTCTACTTCACTTCGGTGCCGTTTGATTCTTGTGGCCGGACAGAAAAAAACCCCCGGCTCCAGGCACGAGGTGCGCTCAAGAATAGCGACCGTTTGCGCCAGCCGCCCGGCTACTGCGGCGGTTCGCCGGTGAAACCCGCCGCGCGCTGGTAGAGATGGTAGAGCTTGAATCCGCGAGCGAAGCTCTGGGCGCACCAGCGGTTGAACAGGTTGTAGGCGTCCTTGTCATCGAGCACGGAGCCGGTGCCGGAAGGGTCGCTCGCGTTGTTGCCGACGACAGGCCCGCTCTGAAAGTCCTTGATCTGGTGGATCGTCCCCAGGCGCTGTTCGACGTTCGCCTGCTCCCAGTCGTGGCAGTCGGCCAGGCCGATCGGCTGGCCGACGTTCGGCCCGACGTCGACCTGCGGCTGCGTGTTCGTCCCGCCGCCGCAGCCGGCGATCAGAAGTCCGGCGATGACCGCGCAGACAGGGCCCGCCAGGCGGCGCATTCGGCGGCCTCTGGGCGAGCGGGCTACGGCTTTGGAGGCGTGGTGAACCACGGACAGCTGGGGTCGCCCTCGAGGCACGCCAGTTCCTCGCCGACCTGCCCGTTCAGGGCTCCCGGAAGCGGGCTGTTGTTGCAGTCGGACGGCAGGTTGTTGGGGGCGATCCCAGAGGGCGAGGGGAGACCGGTGACGCTGCCTGCCGTGCCGTCCCTGCCGGTGTTGTTGTACCAGCAGTTCCCGCTCGTGTATCCGGGAGTCGTGTCGACGATGATGCCGCCCTGGTCCCACCAGAAGTCGACACCGTTCGGCGATGACGTGCCGCCGGGAGTCTGTCCCATCTTGTTGCCGTAGAATTGGTTCCGGTACGAGGTCGCCGAGTTCGCGGGGGTGGTGCCGGGCGTCGGGTCGCAGCCCGCCACCT
>DASTAI010000102.1:0-5183 GCA_035712865.1 Solirubrobacterales bacterium | reverse complement strand
CGCAAGCTGCTCGGTGGAAGCCTGATCGTCACGCGCGACGGCCCGTTCATCTTCGTCTACGCATGGCACGAGGAATCCGCCCAGGAGGCCGAGCGCGTCGTGAAGCACATCATGGAGGACGAGCAGTTGGTCGGGCAGGTCCGCCTGATGCGCTGGCACCCGATCGCAGAGGAGTGGAAGGACGCCGAGGAGCCGCTGCCGGACGACGAGGCATCGGCCCTGGAGGAACAGAGGGAGGCCGAGGCACAGGGAACCCGAGAGGCGGGCTACGGCGAGTACCCCTGGGAGGTCGTGATCGAGATGCCGCACGTCCGCGGAACGCACGACTTCGCCGAGCAGCTCCGCCTGGAGGGCCTGCCGGTGAAGCGGCGCTTCCGTTACCTGCTGGTGGGCGCGACCACCGAGGACGATGCGACCGAGCTCGGGAAGCGACTCGAGGACGAGGTACCGGACGGTGCCCGCGTCGGCGTTCGGGGCAACCCAGATGACATGCCACTGCCGACGTTCGTCAACCTCGCCGCCTACAAGCCTGGCTTCCTGCGCGACCTCGGCCTCTAGCGAGGCTCATCGTGCAGGAGACCCTCGCGCCGCGACGGACCTACGGCCGCGACAGCGTCGAGTTCGCCCGGGTGCTGACCTTCACGGACGGTCTCTTCGCGATCGCGATGACCCTCCTGGTGGTCAGCCTCTCCGTGCCGACGCTCAGCGACTCGAGCAGCGTCAGCGAGTTGGCCGACAAGCTCAGCGACGACACCGCAACCTTTGTCAGCTTCGCGGTCAGCTTCGCCGTGATCGGCCGCTACTGGTTGGCCCACCACACCTACTTCTCCGCGCTCGCGCGCCTCGATCGCGGCCTGATCAGCCTCAACCTCGTCTATCTGGCGTTCATCGCTTTCCTGCCCTTCCCCACGGCTCTGCTCGGGCAGTACTTCGAGAACCCGCTCTCGATCACGATCTACGCCGTGAACGTGGCCATCGTCAGCGGGATGGAGGTCGTCCTCTTCAGCTACGCGTACAGGCACGACTTCCTCGAGCGCAAGCTCCCGCGGGACGTCTATCGCTACGGCGCGGCGATGTCTCTGGCCCCCGTCATCTTCTTCCTGCTCTCGATTCCGGTCGCCTTCGTCTCGACCACGGTCGCGGCCTGCATGTGGTTCCTCGGGATCCCGCTCGCCGCCATCGCCGACCGCTGGAAGCCCGAGGGCGCCGACGAGCTGCTGCTCGGCTAGGGCCCTAGTCGAGGGCGACGCGGTTCCGGCCCGCCGCCTTGGCGGCGTAGAGCAGGGTGTCGGCGCGGGCGGTGAGCTGCTCCGCGGTCTCCGACCCGTCCCACTGGCAGACGCCCGCGGAGCAGGTCTGGTCCTCCGGGAGAGCCTCCCGCAGCCGATCCAGCATCTGCTGTGAGTGCTCGAGATTCGTCCCCGGCAGCGCGAGCGCGAATTCCTCGCCTCCGTAGCGGGCGAGGATGTCGCCGGTGCGGAGGTTCTGGCTCCACCCACCGGAGAGCTGCTTGAGGAAGCGGTCGCCGGCCTGGTGGCCGTAGGTGTCGTTGTATTCCTTGAAGCGGTCGAGGTCGAGGATGGCGACGCAGAGGGCCAACCCGCTGCGGTCGGCTCTGGCGATCTCGCGTGCGAGCTCCTCGTCCCAGGCACGACGGTTGAGCAGGCCGGTGAGATCGTCCGTCCGCGCCGCGATCTCGAGCCGCCCGAGCAGCTCGCCGCGCTCGATGGCGATCGCCGCCTCGAGCGCGAGCAGGCGCACGGCGCGCCGCGTCTCGCGACTGACGTGCTCCAGCCGGTCGCGCCAGTAGACCGCCAGGACGCCGACGGCGGCGCCGTCCTTGAGAACCGGCTCCCAGAGCGCGGCTCCGGCCTCGAAGGCCGGTGCGAGCTCCTGCGCCGACTGGC
The DNA here is from genome assembly GCA_035712865.1 of Solirubrobacterales bacterium. Classification (GTDB taxonomy): domain Bacteria; phylum Actinomycetota; class Thermoleophilia; order Solirubrobacterales; family 70-9; genus DASUPK01. The sequence goes on along the minus strand of DASTAI010000102.1, from coordinate 3,276 downwards.
CGGCGAGCAGGGTCTCGAAGCGATCGTCCCCCGAGGTGAAGACCTGGATCGCGCCGGATCCCGGGGTGACGAAGGGCAGATTCAGCCCCTCGACGTCCGCGCCGGCTGCGGCGTCGGCCTGGAGGGCGTCGCCCGAGATCGTCGGCCGCCAGAGCACCGCGGCGGAGGCCTCTGCGGTCCTGACCGCCGCCGAGCAGATCGCCCAGCCCACGGCCCGGGAGTCGCTCTGGGTGGCGAGCTGCCGCGCGACCTCGCTGACCGCCTCGAGGTTCTCCGCTCGCGTGGCGGCGGCGGCGCTCTCTCGTCGCAGCCGGGCGGCGAGCGCGTCGACGAGAAGGCCCGCGACGAGGATGCTCCCCACCGTCACCAGCCAGCGGGGCACCGGCGTCGGCCCGGAGACCTCGGTCAGCACCCATGCGTACGCCGCACCGACGGCCCCCACCTGCACCGCGCCCCAGCGCGATCCGAAGAAGAAGAACGCGTAGACGCCGATCCATAGGTACCAGAAGGTGTAGTACCCACTCGGGTCGTGGCCGTAGTAGACGGCCCGCGTGACGATGATCGTCCCGGCCAGGACGCAGAGCTGGAGGGCCCACACCGGGAGGCGCCGGCGGAAGCCCAGGACCGTGACGGCGAAGATGCACGTGATGGCGACGTTGATCCAGAGCGACGAGGAGTCGTAGCTGCTCGGGTGCGGAAGGATCAGCGAGAGGGCGCCGATGGCCGCCCCGGCGAGGAAGAGGAAGCCGAGGAACATCGCCATGATCACCGGCTGATCGAACGACCGATTCACCCCACCTTTCACCCCACCTATACGAGAGGACGCCACTCTCATATGCCTACCTAGCATCGGCCAATCGCCCGAGCGCGGCATCGGTACTTTCCACCGCTCTTTCGAGGCAAAAGTCGGTACCACCGTGCCGCGCCGATCGGCGCGACTATCGTCAGGGCCATGAGTGAGAACGGCTCGATCGACCCCGGCACCTCGATGGGCGCCGTCCGCCTCACCGTCGGCGACCTCGATCGCGCCCGGGACTTCTATCGCGACGCGATCGGACTCAGCGAGCTCGAGGTCTCGGACGGGATCGTTCGCATGGGCACCGGCGACCCAGCCGACGGCGCCCTGGTCGAGCTCGTCGGCGACCCGGACGCTCCGCCGCGACCCCAGGGCACGAGCGGCCTCTTCCATCTCGCGATCCTCGTCCCGAGCCGCCCCGATCTCGCGCGGGCGCTCCAGCGGGTCGCCGAGGCCGGCTGGCGGCTGAGCGGCGCCTCCGATCACCTGGTCAGCGAGGCTCTCTACACGAGCGATCCCGAGGGGAACGGGATCGAGCTCTACCGCGACCGCTCGCGCGACGAGTGGCCGGTCCGGGACGGCGTCCTGCAGATGGACACGCTGCCGCTCGACCTCGACGGCGTGCTCGGCGAGCTCCGCCGCGAGGACGCGAACGTCGGCATGCCGCCCGGCACCCGCATCGGACACGTCCACCTCAACATCGGCGACCTCGCCGCCGCCGAGGCCTTCTACTCGGGCGCCCTCGGCTTCGACGTCACCGTCCGCGGCTATCCGGGTGCGCTCTTCGTCTCCGCGGGCGGCTACCACCATCACCTCGGGCTCAACACCTGGGCGGGCGAGGGCGCCCCACCCCCGCCCTCGGGCAGTCGCGGGCTGCGCGAGTTCGAGATCGTGCTGCCGAGCGCCGATGCCGTCGCCGCGGAGGAGGATCGGCTGCGCGAGGCCGGCTTCGAGCCGGAGCGGGAGGATCAGCGGGTCCGCGCCACCGACCCATCCGGCAACGCCGTCGTGCTGAGGCCCCGCTGACGCCCAAACCAGCCGTCGCAACGGCGCCCGACCGGGTGTCGAAACCAGTTTGCGGATTTTTGTACCGCCGGACAATCACCGGCCAGGCACGGCGCTCTAATCTGGCCGCGTCGTGTTCAACTCGGCGCGCATCTCGGCGCGCTGAATCGCCTAGGAGGACTGCCCCGACGATGCTCAAGACCCGCTCGCAGAACGTCATTTCCGCCACCTGGAGCCCCAACGGCGGATCCCTCGGAACCGTCGACCTGACCAAGGACGACAACAACCCCTTCGGCGCGGATGTCTTCTCGCCCGCCGTCCAGGAGCAGATGCTGCCCGGCGACGTCTACGAGAAGCTGCAGAGGACCCTCGAGCACGGCGAGGCGCTCGACGTCTCGCTGGCCGACGCGGTTGCGGAGGCGATGAAGGAGTGGGCTCTCGCTCGCGGCGCGACCCACTACACCCACGTCTTCCAGCCGCTCACCGGGCTGACCGCCGAGAAGCACGACTCCTTCTTCGAGCCCAATCGCGAGGGCAAGTGGCTCGCCAGGTTCTCAGGCAAGGAGCTGATCCAGGGCGAGCCGGACGCCTCCTCCTTCCCGACGGGGGGCATCCGGGACACGTTCGAGGCCCGCGGCTACACCGCCTGGGACCCGACCAGCCCGGCGTTCATCCTCGAGAACCCGAACGGCGCGCTGCTCTGTATCCCCACAGCCTTCGTCTCCTGGACGGGTGAGGCGCTCGACGCCAAGACCCCGCTCCTGCGCTCGATGGATGCGCTCTCGAGGTCGGCCGTCCGGGCGCTGAAGCTGCTCGGCGACGAAGAGACGAACCGGGTCTTCACCACGGTCGGGCCCGAGCAGGAGTACTTCCTGATCGACGAGAACTACTACTACGCCCGGCCGGACCTGGTCACCACGGGCCGCACGTTGTTCGGCGCCAAGCCGGCCAAGGGGCACGAGCTGGACGACCACTACTTCGGCTCGATCCCCGAGCGGGTCCTCGCCTGCATCCTGGACTTCGAGAACGAGCTGGCGAAGCTCGGCGTGCCGATCAAGACCCGTCACAACGAGGTGGCGCCGGCGCAGCACGAGATCGCGCCGATCTTCGAGAACTCGAACGTCGGCTCCGACCACCAGCAGCTGACCATGCAGGTGATGCAGCGCGTGGCCCGCAGGTACGGGCTCGTCTGCCTCCTGCACGAGAAGCCCTTCGCGGGCGTCAACGGCTCGGGCAAGCACAACAACTGGTCGATGGGCACCGACACCGGGAGCAACCTGCTCGATCCGGGCGACACTCCGGCGGACAACATCAACTTCCTGTTCTTCTGCGCCGCCGTGATCCAGGCGGTCAACAAGCACCAGGGCCTGCTGCGGGCGTCCGTGGCGGGCATCGGACAGGACCACCGCCTGGGCGCGAACGAGGCGCCGCCGGCGATCATCTCGATCTTCCTCGGCGGCGAGCTGACGAAGGTC
>DASTAI010000101.1:0-6007 GCA_035712865.1 Solirubrobacterales bacterium | reverse complement strand
TGCGAGGGGCCGCGGCGATCGCCATGCAGGCGCATCTGGAGAAGCTCGAAGACGAGGGACGGCTTCCTGCGGACCTCGAGGACTGAGCCCCGGGGCGCTCCCCTGGTATGAAACTCGGATGGGTATGGAGCTAGGCCGCATATTGCGCACCGGCGCCAAGGGGATGGGGATCGGGACGGCGCTGTTCGGCGCCACCGCCGGCGGCATTTGGTGGCGGCTCTTCCGCCACCCCCTCCCCAGGACCTCCGGCGATCTCCGCGTCCGGGGAGCGGAGGGCAGGATCGAGATCGTTCGCGATCGGTGGGGAATGCCGACCGTGCGGGCCCAGTCGCCGGCGGATCTCTGGTACGGCCAGGGCTTCTGCCACGGCCAGGACCGGCTCTGGCAATGCGAGGTCAACCGCCGCGTCACCTCCGGCCGGATCAGCGAGATCGCCGGCAGGGCCGGGCTCCCTGTAGACCGGCTGATGCGCACCCTGGGCCTGCGGCGGGTCGCGCTGCGGGAAGAGACCGAGCTCGAGCCCGACCTCCGCCGCCTGCTAGACGCCTACTGCGCCGGGTTGAACGAGGCGGCGCGGTTCGCCTCGGCACCTCCGGCCGAATTTCAGCTCCTCCGCCTGGAGTTCGAGCCCTGGCGACCCGCCGACATGCTGGCCGGCGGCAAGCTGCTCTCCTTCGGGCTCTCGACCAACTGGGAGCGTGAGCTGCTTCGTGCCGACCTCGTCCGCGAGCTGGGAGAGGAAAGGGCGGCCAAGCTCGACCCCACCTACCCGAAGGGCAATCCGGTCGTGCTTCGGCCCGGCCAGGGATTCGACGGCGACGGACTGCGGCTGGCCGAGCAGATCGGCCGGGTTCGCGAGCAGATCGGCTTGGCGACGGCCGCGAGCGGCTCCAACAACTGGGCGGTGATGCCGTCTCGCTCGGCGACGGGCGGGGCTCTGCTCGCCGGCGATCCGCACCTGCCCAGCGGCATGCCGGGTGTCTGGTACGAGGTGGGACTCGAGCTCGGCGATCGGTTCTGCCGCGGAGCCTCGATCCCGGGACTGCCGGGCATCTCCCTCGGCCAGAACAACGACGTCGCCTTCGCCTTCACCAACGTGATGGCGGACGTTGAGGACCTGTTCGTGGAACGGATCGAGGACGAGTCCTACGAGTTCGAGGGTGAGCGCCGGCCGCTGGAGATCATCGAGGAGGTGATCTCGGTCAGGGGGCAGGACCAGTCGGAGCCACTCGAGGTGCGGCTGACCCACCACGGTCCGATCGTCAATGCGGCGCTGGGTGCGGACGACCAGCAGCCCCTCGCCCTGCGGTGGGCCGGGCTCGACGAGCCGGCGATCACCCCAGCCTTTCTGGGGGTGCTCGAGCCGCGCAGCGGCCCCGAGCTGGTCGAGTTGCTGCGCGATCTGGCGATGCCGGTGTCCAATCTGGTGTGGGCCGACAGCCACGCGTCCATCGGTTACAAGATGGTCGGCCGCCTCCCGATCCGGAAGGGCGACTGCCCGGACCTGCCGAAGCCGGGCTGGACGGGCGAGTTCGAATGGGAGGGGTGGATTCCCTACGACGAGCTCCCTGAGCTTGTGGATCCCGACGAGGGCCAGATCGTCACGGCCAACAACCGGGTCGTCGACTCCTCCTATCCCCACCACATAACCAGCGACTGGCTGGACGGCTACCGGGCCGCGAGAATCGAGCAGCTCCTCGCCGAGCAGGACGAGCACGACCTGGACGACTTCCGTCGCATGCAAACCGACCTTTACTCGATCCCCGGGGACGAGGTGGTTCACCGGCTCGCCCGGCTGCTGCCGACGAGTCAGCGAGAGGTTCGCGCCATCGAGCGCCTGAAGAGCTGGGACCGGACGCTCGGCCCGCGGACCGTGGCCGGGACGATCTATCAGGCCTTCCTGCTCCGGCTGGCGCGGGAGTTCACGCGCGCCGCGATCGGCGACCGCGACCTCGCCGAGCGGTATCTGGATCGAGCCGACAACGGGTTCATCGCCCACGTCACCTCGCCCTGGCGCTGGCATTCACACCTGCTCGCGCTCTGGGACGAGGGCGACGAGGGGCTGATCGGCGGCTCCTGGGATGAGCTCGCGCTCGAGGCGCTCCGCGGCGCCCTCGATGACCTCGAGGAGCGCTTCGGGCCCGATCAGGAGGGGTGGCGCTGGGGGCACGTGCACGCCCTCGAGTTCCCGCACCCACTGGGCGCCGGACACCCGGTCGCCGACTGGGTCTTCAACCGGACCCTCCACCCCGGCGGCGCTCAGGAGACGGTGGCGCAGGTGGCCTACGACCCGAACGATCCCTACCGCGCGATCTGGGCTCCCAGCTGGCGCATGGTCGCCGACCCCTCCGCGCCCGAACGCTCCCAATGGCAGGCCTTCACGGGCCAGTCCGGCCACGCCTGGAGCGCCCACTACGACGACCTCCAGCCGCGTTGGGAGGCGGGACGGATGCAGCCGATGGCCGGCGAGGGCCCCTTCGAGACCCTCATCCTGACCCCCTCCGCCTGATGCCCTCGCGGCGGGATCAGATCAAGCTCAGCGAGGAGGAGCAGCGAGAGCTGATCGAGAGCGAGCGCATCGCCGTGGTCTCATCGATCGGGCCGCGAGGCTGGCCGCACGCAATGCCGCTCTGGTACGTCCCGCGGGACGGCGAGGTCTGGATCTGGACCTACGCCAAGTCGCAGAAGGTGAAGAACCTCGAGCGAGACCCGCGGGCGACCCTGCTGATCGAGACCGGCGTCGAATACGGCGAGCTGCGTGGCGTGCAGATCGAGGCCGAGGCGGAGATCATCCGCGACCTCGACCGGATCGTGGACTACGCCAAGGAGATGACGATCCGCTACAGCGAGGGGATCGCCTCGGTTGAGGGCGACGCCGAGGCCAGTCTGCGCGCCCAGGCGCCGAAGCGGGTGGCGATCCGATTCCACCCGAAGCGGGTGGCGAGCTGGGATCACGGCAAACTGGGAGGGATCTACTGATTGCTGGGCGCTTTCGTGCAGAGGTCCCCAATTTCGGGGGTCTTTCTCCCTCTACTGGCAGAATCCCGCCGCTGCGGAAACGGACTTCTAAAGCCATCGTCTACTACGTCGCCGGCCAGGGCGAGCGGAACGACATCCAGGTCGGGGTCGACTCGATCCTGGGCGGGACCGTCAACGTCTATTCCTTCAAGGACGCGGATGCCAACCCGATCTCCGTCACCGGCGGCCGCTGCGAGCTGATCAACGGCGTCGGGATGTGCCGACAGTCGGGACTCAGCAGCTTCGTGATCGACGCGCGCGACCGGGACGACACCATCACGGTCTCAACGGCCGGCAACGGCATCGTGCCTCCACTCAGGCTCGGCGCCCTGATGATCGGCGGCCGGGGCGTTGACGTCCTGATGGGCGGCCTGGGCAACGACATCCTCAAGGGAAACGACGGTCGCGACTCGCTGCGAGGTCGCGACGGCGCGGACGCCTATAAGGCGGCCGCGGCCGGGATACGTTGCAGACGCTCGACGGGATCTGCGACTCGCTGATCTCGTGCGGCGACGGCAACGACGACTTTCTCCGCAAGGACAAGGTCGATCCGCGCGGCCGGCACTGTCGCGGCCTCAGCCTCTAGCCTTGCCGCGAGATGGAAGCGTTGAAGGGGTTGATCCTCTCGGGGGGTGCCGGCACTCGCCTGCGCCCGATCACCCACACGTCGGCCAAGCAGCTCGTACCGGTTGCCAACAAACCCGTGCTCTTCTACGGAATCGAGGCGCTGGTCGAGGCCGGGATCACCGACATCGCGGTGATCATCGCCCCCGAAACCGGCGGCGAGATCAGGCAGGCGGCGGGAGATGGCTCGGACTTCGGGGCGCGGATCACCTACATCGAGCAGGAGGCGCCACTCGGGCTCGCGCACGCCCTGCTGACAGCCGAGGAATACCTCGGGCAGAGCCCGTTCGTGATGTACCTCGGCGACAACCTGCTGCGCGACGGGATCACTGACCTCGTCGAGGTATTTCGCGGCTCACAGCCCGACGCTCTCATCCTCCTGACACGCGTCGAGGATCCCTCCTCCTACGGAGTCGCCGAGCTGAATGGGGAGCGCGTCGTGCGACTGATCGAGAAGCCCGAGAACCCTCCCAGTGATCTGGCCTTGGTCGGCGTCTACATGTTCACCCCGGCGATCTTCCAGGCGGCCCACTCGATCGAGCCCTCCGGTCGCGGCGAACTCGAGATCACCGACGCCATCGACAGCCTGATCAAGGGAGACCGGCGAGTGGAGTCACACATCGTCAAGGGCTGGTGGAAGGACACGGGGAAGCTCGAGGACATGCTCGAGGCGAACCGTCTCGTCCTCGAGGACATCCAGCCCCGGATCGACGGCGAGCTCGACTCCGAGTCCCGGGTCGAGGGCAGGGTTGCGATCGAGCAGGGCGCCAGGCTCGAGCGGACCGTCGTCCGCGGCCCGGCGATCATCGCCGCTGGAGCCCGGCTCACAGACGCGTACGTCGGTCCCTATACGGCGATCGACCGCGACGTCGTCATCACCGGCTCCGAGATCGAGCACTCGATCGTGCTGGCCGGCTCGAGCATCCGCAACCTGCACGCGCGGATGGAGGCGAGCCTGCTCGGCAAGAACGTCAGCCTGAGCCGGAGCGAGGGGATGCCGAAGACGCTCCGCTTCCTCGTCGGGGACAACGCGGACATCTCGATCCCATGAGGGTCCTGATCACGGGAGCGAACGGGATGCTCGGCCACGACGTGGTTCGCGTCGCCGAGGACATGCGTCACCAGGTGATCGCCCTCGGACACGAGGACCTGGACGTGACCGACCCGGCGAGGGTCGAGCGGATGATCACCCGCGAGCGGCCCGACGCGGTGATCAACTGCGCCGCCTGGACCAACGTCGACGGCGCCGAGGAATTCGAGCACGACGCCTCGCTCGTCAACTCCCAGGGCGCCGGCTTCGTCGCGGACGCGGCCAACAAGGTCTACGCCAAGGTGATCTTCCCCTCCACCGACTACGTCTTCAACGGCGAGTCAGGCCCCTATGGCGAGTCGGACGACCCCGACCCGATCAACGCCTACGGGCGCACCAAGCTCGCCGGTGAGCGCGCGACCGCCCTGGTCAACGGCCAGAGCTTCATCGTCCGCACCTCCTGGCTCTTCGGCCCGCACGGCGGCAACTTCGTGGAGACGATGCTGCGCCTGGGGCAGGGCGGTGGCCCGGTCGTGGTGGTGCACGACCAGGTCGGCTGCCCCACCTATACCGGCCACCTGGCCGTGGGGCTGCTCCGCTTGATGGAGAGCGCCGCGTACGGGATCCACCACATGGCGGGACAGGGCAGCTGCTCCTGGTACGAGTTCGCGATGGAGATCTTCCGCCAGGCCGAGGTCGTGACCCGGGTGATGGCCTCGACCACGGACATGATGGAACGGCCCGCGAAGAGGCCGGCGAACTCGGTTCTGATCAGCCGCCGCTCGGCGCCGATCAAGCTGCCGCCCTGGCAGCGCGGGCTGTCCGACTACCTGGCGCGCCGCGACCAGGAGCAGGAAGCAACGCCGCGGAAGCGCTCGAGCGCCTCCAAGCGCCAGCCGGTCCTCGATCACTGGCCGGAGCGTGTCCCAGCGGAAACCGTGTTCGAGGACGGAGGGGCCGAGCCTGAGGAGAGCGAGCCGGCCGGCGACGACGAGGGTCAGGACGCCGCATGAGGCTGCTGGTCGCCGGCGGCGCCGGCTTCATCGGCTCGAACTTCGTCCGGCTGCGGTTGGAGGGCCGACCGGGGGACTCGGTGCGGGTCCTTGACAAGTTCACCTATGCGGGGCGGAAGGAGAACCTCGAGGGCCTTCCGGAGGACCGCTGGGAGCTCGTGGAGGCCGACATCGCCGACCGCGAGGCCGTCGCCGGCGCGATCGAGGGCTGCGACGCCGTCGTCAACTTCGCGGCCGAGTCGCATGTGGACCGCTCGATAGAGGCGCCGGGCGAATTCATCACCACGGACGTCTACGGCACCTACGTGCTGCTCGAGGCGGC
>DASTAI010000100.1:0-5079 GCA_035712865.1 Solirubrobacterales bacterium | reverse complement strand
CAGGCCAACACGACGTTCCACAACCTGCGGCCCGCCCTCGACGACCTGGACACGCTGGTCAACGCGGCCAAGCCCGCGACGAAGAACCTGGCGCCCTTCCTCCGCCAGCTCCATCCGGTCATCAGCCGCAGCGTCCCGGTCTTCCGCGACCTCAATCGCGCGCTCAACCTGCGCGGCAAGGAGAACGACCTCGCCGACGCCACCGGCTATCTGACCGCGCTCCAGAAGCGGGTGGCCGACGCCGTCCCGATCACGGTCGCCTCCATGCAGAACTCGGAGGACAACCTGGCCTTCCTGCGGCCCTACCTGCCCGATCTGATGACGGCGATCGCGCACCTCAACCAGGTCAGCGGCTACTACGACGCCGACGGTCACTACGCGCGCGTCACGCCGGGCGGCCTCGGCGTCTTCGGCCTCACCGGCGGCCCCACGAACTTCACCTACACACCGCAGAACGCCAACAACGTCTTCAACGACTACGGGGCGTTCGGAACGACGAACTTCAGCGTCCGCCGGCGCTGCCCGGGCTCCTCTTCGCCGGTGCTCGTCAACAGCAATCCGTTCGCCACGCCCTCGCCGGCGGGAGTCTTCCTGGGACCGCCGAACGGCGCCCCAGCCAGCAGCGCGACGGGCGCGGACTGCAACTCGGCCCAGACGGTGCCAGGACCATGAGGCGGATCGCACTGTTCATCGCCGGTGTGCTGGTCGCGGCCCTGCTCGTCGCGCTGCCCGCGATCGGCTCGGACGGGACCAGCGGCGACTACAAGGTCCGAGGCATCTTCGACAACGGCTCCTTCGTCGTGAACGGCGAGCAGGTGCGGGTCGCCGGAGCGAACGTCGGCACGGTGGAGTCGGTGGACGTCACCGGCAACGACGAGATCGCGAGCGACGAGGGCGGACCCCATCCGGTCCCGGGCAAGGCGGTCGTGGTGATGAACATCACCGACCCCGGCTTCAAGGACTTCCGATCCGATGCGAGCTGTCTGATCCGGCCGCAGTCGCTGATCGGCGAGAAGTACGTCGACTGCACGCCGACGCAGCCGCGCGCCCCGGGCACGCCGCCGCCCCCCGAGCTCCAGCAGATCGCCGACGGGCAGCCGGGCGCCGGCCAGTTCCTGCTGCCGCTCGAGAACAACGGCAAGACCGTCGACCTCGACCTGATTCAGAACATCCAGCGCCTTCCATACGCCGACCGCTTCCGGATCATCCTCAACGACCTCGGCGCGAGCCTCGCCGGCCGCGGCCAGGACCTGGGCGAGGTCATCGACCGCGCCAATCCCGCGCTGCGGCAGACGGATCGGGTCCTGGCGATCCTCGCCCAGCAGAGCCGCCAGCTCGCGAGCCTGGCGAGCAACGGCGACGCCGTCCTGAAGCCGCTCGCCGAGAACCGCACCCACGTCACCGGCTTCTTCCACAACGCCGCGATCTCGGGGGCGGCCACCGCCGAGAGGAGCGCCGACCTCGAGGAGAGCCTCAGGAAGTTCCCCGAGACCCTGCATCAGGTCCGGCTGACGATGACGCAGCTGAAGAGCTTCTCCGACAAGGGGCTGCCGTTCTTCACGGCGCTCAACCAGGCGGCCCCGGGGCTGAGCAAGGCGACGGTCAACCTGCCCAACTTCGCGCGGCTCTCGATCCCCGCGCTGACGTCCCTCGGTGACGCGGCGCAGTCCTCCGGACCCAAGCTCGTCGCCTCCGACGGCCTGCTCACTGACCTCGTCCAGACCGCGAACAGCTCGGTGCCGATCGGCAACAACTTCTCCGCCTTCCTCGACACGTTCACCAAGACCGGTGGCTTCCAGAACCTGATGGACTTCATCTACAACTCGGTCGGGGCCACCAACGGCATCGACGCCATCGGCCACTTCCTCCGGTCGAACCTCCAGCTGACCAGCTGTGTCGAGGTCGCGGTTACCGTGCAGTCGGGCTGCGAGGCCTTCTTCCGCCCGACCGCCACGCCGACGACGACCCAGAAGAAGGGGAAGAAGAGCAAGGCCCGCAAGGCGCGCACGAAGATCCGCCCGGGCAACCCGAACCTGCCCCTGCCGCCGATCGACGTCCCCGATCTGAGCGACCTGCTGCCACCGCCGGCACCGTCGGATCAGGGCGATGACTCCTCCTCTGACGAGAGCGGGTCGGGATCCGACGCCGGCTCCGGGACCACGACGACGGTTCCTGACACCGGCACGACGACCCAGCCCCAGGGCGACCAGGCGGTCTCCATGAAGAGCGCCCGGATGTTCCTCAACTTCCTCCTTGGAGGCGGAGCGTGAGGGGCGGCCGCGTAGGCAGCCTGGCGGCGAGCCCGACCCTGGTCGGCGCGGTGACCGTGCTCGTCGTCGTGGTGGCGGTCTTCCTCGCCTACCAGGCGAACAGCGGGCTCCCGTTCGTCCCCACCTACCAGCTCTCCGCCGAGCTTCCCAATGCGGACAGCCTGGTCAAGGGCAACGACGTCCGGATCGGCGGCCAGCGGGTCGGCCAGATCACCAGCATCACTCCGGAGAACGTCGACAACGCCCCCTGCCCGAACGATCCGACGCGGCTCTGCACCGCTCAGGTGGCGAAGCTCGACATGGACCTGAACAAGGATCTCGAACAGCTCCCCGACGACTCGACGGTGGTCGTCCGCTCCAAGTCCGCCCTCGGCCTCAAGTACCTCCAGATCAATCGCGGCAACTCGAGCCAGGGCTTCAAGCCCGGCGCCACCATGCCGATCACAGCCGCCCGGCCGGAGCCGGTCGAGATCGACCAGGTCTTCAACATGTTCGACGCTCCGACGCGCACGGCCATCCAGTCCAACCTGCTCGAGTTCGGCAACGCGCTGGCGGGGCGCGGGGGAGACCTGAACGCGGCCATCGGCCAGTTCAAGCCGCTGGTGGAGCAGCTGACGCCGGTGATGCGCAACCTGGCGGACCCGAACACCGGCCTCGCCAAGTTCGTCGACTCGCTCTCGGCCACGGCGGCCGAGGTCGCCCCGGTCGCCCAGATCCAGGGCCAGCTCTTCGCCGATCTCGACACGACGTTCGCCGCCTTCGCCCGCGTCTCGCGGCCGTTCATCCAGGAGTCGATCTCCCGCTCGCCCGCGGCCGAGGACGCCGCCATCAACTCCCTGCCGGTGGTGCGGCCGTTCCTGGCCAACACCGGCAAGCTCTTCACCGAGCTGACTCCGGGCTTCCAGGCGATCGCCCCCCGCGCGAAGGATCTCGGCGCGGCCACGGTCGAAGCCGTGAAGGCGCTTCCGCTCTCGCCCGCATTCAACGCCCAGCTCGATCCCACGGCCCAGGCACTGCTCAACCTGGCGAACAACCCGAGCGCGCGCACGGGCATCAATGCCCTCACCGAGTTCAACAACACCCTCTCCCCGCCGCTCCGCTTCATCACCCCGGCCCAGTCCATCTGCAACTACGCCACGCTGCTGTTCCGCAACACGGCCAGCTGGCAGAGCTCGAGCAACGGGATCGGCACCAGCCAGCGGGCGATCGTCCTGCAGCCGCCGCTAGGGCCGAACAGCGAGGTCGGCCCGAGCGACGCGCCGGCGAACGGTGGCGGCCAGCCCTCGAACTTCCTCCACTACAACCCGTACCCGAACACCGCCGCGCCGGGCCAGCCGCGCGAGTGTGAGGCGGGCAACGAGGGCTACATCGCCGGCCAGCAGGTGATCGGCAACATCCCGGGCAACCAAGGGATCCTCACCGAGGGGCAGATCCTCCAACAGGTCAGCAAGAAGAAGTCCAAGAAGAAGGGGAAGAAGTGACGCCGCCCGCGCCACAGCCCCAGCGCAAGGACTACGACGAGCGGATCTACCGCAAGGGCCATCCGCCGCATCGGGCCCGCAACGGCCTGATCCTGATCGTTCTGGTCGTGATCGGGGTGTACCTCGGCTGGACCAAGGAGATCCCGTTCCAGTCGCACTACGAGCTCAAGGCCGTCTTCCAGAACGCGGTGAACATCCGCAAGGACTCGCCGGTCCGGATCGCGGGCGTCAACGTCGGCAAGGTCGAGAGCGTCAGGAGCGTCTGCTCGACGGGGGAGGCCGACAACTGCCAGAGCAACTACTCCGAGGTCACCTTCACGGTCGACGACAACGGCCAGCCGATCCACTCCGACGCGCAGATCGAGATCCGGCCGCGGATCTTCCTGGAGGGGAACTTCTTCCTCGACGTGAGCCCGGGCAGCCCCAGCGCGCACTCGCTCTCCAGCGGCGACACGCTCCCCGTCACCCAGACCTCGACCGCCGTCCAGCTCGACCAGGTCCTCACCACGCTCCAGGCCCCGGACCGGGCGAACCTGCAGAAGCTGCTCCAGGGATACGGCCAGGCCCTCAACCACAAGCCGACCGCGGCCGACGACGCGACCCAGGACCCGGAGGTGCAGGGACTGACCGCCGCCCAGGCGATCAACAAGTCGTTCGTCTACGGGGCGACCGGCGCCCGCGACTCCGCGATCGTCAACGAGGCGTTGCAGGGGACCTCGGCCCACGATCTCTCCAACCTGATCGCCGGTCAGTCCAAGGCATTCGGCGCGCTCGTCGGCCATGAGTCCCAGCTGCAGGGGCTGGTCAGCAACTTCAACACCTTCACCGCGGCGCTGGCGGATCAATCCGCCAACCTCTCGCGCACGATCCGGCTGCTCGGCCCGACCCTGAAGATCGCCGTGCCAGCGCTGCGCCACACGGACGCCACCCTGCCGTTCGTGCGCGCCAACGCCCTCGCCCTGGCGAGAGGAATCCCGGAGCTGCCGGCGACCATCGCCGCCTCGCAGCCCTGGCTCAGCCAGACCGCCGCGCTGCTCGGCAAGGACGAGCTCGGCTTCATCGCGAGCCAGCTGCGCGCCGCCGGACCCGGGGCGGGCAAGTCGACCGGCGACGGCCGCGACCTCTTCTCGCAGATCGGCCTGCTCAGCGGCTGTGTCAACAACGTCCTGGAGCCGACCGGCAACGTCGTCCTCTCGGACTCGGGCGCCGGCTACAACTTCGATACCGGGGTTCCGAACTTCAAGGAGTTCGGTTACGCAGCCGCGAACCTCGCCGGCGACGGGGTGATCTTCGACGGCAACGGCCCCGTCCTCCGCCTCTTCGCCGCC
>DASTAI010000099.1:0-2676 GCA_035712865.1 Solirubrobacterales bacterium | reverse complement strand
CTGGCCGTGGGCCATGACGACCAGCGGCACCCCGGCCTTGCGGGCGGCGAGGGCGCCGGCCGCCCCAGCGGGGAACAGGAAGTGGGCGAAGACGACGTCGGGCCGAAACTCGGCGGCTTCGGCGCGCGCCTTCCTGACGAGCGTCAGGTACTCGGTCGGCGACCCGCCGCGGCGGCTGATCGAGGCCACCTCCACCTCGTGGCCGAGCGCACGCAGCTCGTGCGTCAGGGGCACCAGAAAGCTCCCCAGGTCGGGATGCTCGGCGCTTGGCCACATCTGGGTGACCTCGAGGATCCTCATCGCCCCTGAGCCTGATCGAGCCGTCGGTTGTAAGTCTCCGCGGCCTCTCGGATGCCGCTGCCCCGGTCCGGCATCAGTGCCTGCCGGGCGTGCAGCCAATAGCGGCGAGGAGAGTGACCGGTCAGGACCGTGGCCCCGAGCGCCCGCACCAGATACGGCCAGGCGAGCAGGGGTCGAAGCAAGACAGCCGTGGTGCGGCCGAGGTGCTTGCGCAGATAGCGATCCCGGCCGCGGTGGTACTCGACGATCCGTCGCTCGGCCCCGGCCGCATCCTGGGCCATCTGGTCGTGGTGGATCGCCCGGGCCGCCGGGACGTACACGATCCTCCAGCCCGCGTCCGTCAGCCGCTTGCAGAAGTCGGTCTCGTCCGAGTAGACGAAGAAGGCCGGGTCGAAGCCACCGACCTGGAGTGCGGCTTCGCGGCGCACGAGCATGGCGCTCGACTGGACCCAGCCCACCGGTCGCGTCGCCTCGCCGCCGCTCTCGACCGTGAAGGCTCGATGCAGGAAGAGGGCTCCGGCCAGGGCCGTCTCCACGCCCGGCAGCCGCCAGGCGCACGGGACGGGGTGGCCGTCCGCGGAGAGCAGCTGGGCCCCGGCGACGGCCACCCGGCGGTCCGACTGAAGCGCTCCGACGAGTGCGGGAACGGCGCCCGGCTGGAGCTCGGAGTCCTCGTTCAGCAGCAGGCAGAAGTCCCCCCGGGATTCGCGGATCAACCTGCTGTCGTTCGCCGCCTTTCCCTCGCGCCGGTCCAGGGCGATCAGGCGGATGTCGCGGTCGAGCGCCCTCACCGCCTGGGCGGAGCCGTCGTCGGAGGCGTTGTCCAGCACCAGGATCTCGTGGTCCAGATCGGGCGGGGTCGCGCGCTCGATCGCTTCGAGGCAGGACAGCAGGAACTCCCGGCCGTCGGTGTTGACCACGCAGTAGGAGAGCAGCACGGCGAGAATGCTCGCCCATGCGCGTCCAACTCGTCGATCCGGCGGCCTACACGCCGCCCTACGACCACGCCCTCGCCACGGCGCTCGACCGTGCGGGCGCCGACGTCGAGCTCGTCACCTCCCACTTCTCCTACGGTCCGGTTCCCAGGGGGAGCGGCTATCGGGTGACCGAGCTCTTCTACCGCCGCTCCTCACGCGACGCCGTCGGGGCACGACGGCGCCGCCTGCTGCGGGCGGCCGAGCACGTCCCGGACATGCTGCGGTATCGCCGCGTCGCCGAGGAGACGGATGTCGTCCATTTCATGTGGCTCCCGGTCCCGGCGCTGGACGCCCACCTGCTCCCCGCCAGGCGCCCGCTTGTCTACACGATGCACTGGCGGCTGCCGGGGAAGGGCACCCGCATCGCGCGCACCTTGACGCGGCTGCTGGCGAAGATGGATGCGGTGGTGGTGCACAGCGAGCACGGTGCCCGCCGGCTGGAGGCGGACTTCGGCGTTCCGCCCGAGCGGCTCCGCGTGATCCCCCACGGGGCGTTCGACTATCTGACGCGCCAGGAGGACGAGACCCCGTTGCCGGAAGAGCTGCGGGAGGTCACCGAGCCGGTGATCCTCGCGTTCGGGCTGGTCCGCCCGTACAAGGGAACCGATGTCCTGCTGGAGGCGTTTCGGGGGGTCGAGGGAGCCGAGCTCTGGGTGGTCGGCATGCCCCGGATGCCGATGGACGAGCTGCGCGACTTGGCCCGCCGAGCACCCGGGAAGGTGCGCTTCGTCGAGCGCTTCGTGACCGACCCCGAGATCCCCGCCTTCATGCGGCGGGCCGATCTGGTCGTGCTGCCCTACCGGAACATCGAGCAGTCGGGTGTTCTCTACACCGGGCTCGCCTTCGGCCGCCCGCTGGTGCTGAGCGACGTCGGCGGGTTCCCGGAGATCGCCGAGCAGGGCGCGGCTCGGCTCGTGCCGCCCGAGGACCCGGAAGCGCTCGCCGCCACGCTCAACGCACTGCTGTCCGACGAATCCGCTCGGGATGCGCTCGCCGACGCTGCGGCGGCGGCCGCCGCCACGACCTACTCGTGGGAGCGGATCGGGGAGCAGACGATGGCGCTCTACCGTGATCTCCTCGGACCGCGGCGATGAGCGCCCTCCGCCGATAATCCCCTGCTCATGGCGCTCGAAATCGTCTTCTGGGTGGCCGTCGGCCTGATCGTCTACGCGCATCTGGGCTACCCGCTCCTCCTCCGCGCCCTGGTGGCGCTGTTCGGCGAGCGGGATGCGAGGGTCCCTGACGGCGCGATCGGTGGTGCCGGGAAGGCGGGTGACGCCCTCCCGAGCGTCAGCCTGATCGTGCCGGCACACGACGAGGAGCTCGTGATCGAGCGGAAGGTGGCGAATGCTCGCGAGCTCGACTACCCGAAGGAGCTGCTCGAGGTGATCGTCGTCTC
>DASTAI010000098.1:0-3774 GCA_035712865.1 Solirubrobacterales bacterium | reverse complement strand
GAGCAGCGGCTCGACGCTGAGCTCGCCGGCGCCGGCGCGCTCGAGGACCTGGGTGGGGGAGAGGCGGCGGCCGTGCCGGTGGACCCGGTCTCGCAGCCAGCCGCCCAGGGAGGCGAGATCCCCGTCCGCGATCTCAGCCGGCAGGTCGCCGAGATCGCGCTCCGCGGCCTCCCAGAGCTGGCCGGCGATGACGTTGCCCAGGCTGTAGGTGGGGAAGTAGCCGAAGGCCCCGCCGGCCCAGTGGACGTCCTGGAGAACGCCGTGGGCGTCGTCCGGAACCTCGATCCCGAGGTACTCGCGATAGCGGGCGTTCCACGCCTCCGGCAGGTCGACCAGCGGCAGCTCCTCCTCGAAGATCTGCAGCTCGAGCTCGAAGCGGATCAGGATGTGGAGGTTGTAGGTCACCTCGTCGGCCTCGATCCGGATCAGGGAGCGCTCGACCCGATTCGCGGCGCGCTCGAGGGCCGACAGGTCGACCTCGTCGAACGCGCCGGGGAACCGCTCGCGCAGCAGGGGAAGGTGGTGCTCGAGCCAGGCGCGGCTGCGCGCCACCCAGTTCTCCCAGAGGCGGCTCTGAGACTCGTGCAGCCCGAGCGAGCGCACGTTGCCCAGCGGGCCCTTCTCGAGCTCGGGATCGACGCCGGACTCATAGAGGCCGTGCCCGGCCTCGTGCATGGCGCTGAACAGCGCCATCGCCAGGTTGTCCTCGTCGTAGCGGGTCGTGAGCCGGACGTCGGTGGGCGAGATCGAGAGGGCGAAGGGGTGCTCGGTCGGGTCGAGCCGCCAGGAGCCCTCCGGGAACGGCAGCTCCGAGATCAGCTGCCTGATCAGGTCCCGCTGCGAGGCGACCGGGAACTCACCCAGGAACGGGTCGCTCGCGGAGCCGGCGCCGTTCTGAGTCGCCTCGGCGACGAGCGGGACGAGCCCCTCGCGCAGATCCGTCAGCACCGCGCTCATCTCGCCGGTGGTCATCTCGGGCTCGTACTCGTCGAGCAGCGCGTCGTAGGTGCGCCTGAAGCCGGGAAAGCCGTCGTAGCAGTCGGCGAACCGCCGGGTCAGCTCGACATTCAGTTCGAGGTGTGGGAGGAGCATGGAGAAGTCCGAGCGTTCCTTCGCCTCGACCCAGGCGTTCTCGGCGACCGAGCTGGCGTGCGCCATCTCGGCCCGGAGCTGGGCGGGAACGCGGCGCGCCTTGTCCCAGTCGCGGCCGACGACCCGGATCAGGTCGGCGTCCACGGACTCACCGGGAGCGGCATCCGTGTCGACCTCGGAGCGGGCACGATCGATCAGGGCGCCGATCTCGTCGTCGATGAACATCTCGTGGCGGACGCGCGCGAGGGTCGCGAGTGTCTCGGCGCGGGCCGCGGCGCCGCCCTTGGGCATCATCGTGCGCTCGTCCCAGGCCAGCAGTTCGGCTGCCCGCCCCAGGTCGCGGATGGTGCCGAGTCGTTCCTGGAGGTCCTCGATGGCGGCCATGTCCGAGAGACTACGCGGGCGGTGGAGGCGGGCCCTCGGCGGCGACCCTCGCGAGACCCTCGAGCCAGCGCTGGTGGAGACGGACCATCATCGGGCGCAGGACCGGCTTGGCGGCGACGATGCCCCAGCCCTTCTGCGTCTCCTCGGTGCGGACGTAGGTGCCGCCCTCCTGGGGCCGCAGCAGCCAGCCGTGATAGCCGCGTCCTCCGAGCACCTTGGCGTCCCAGGCGATCCTCTCCGGCGGCTCGTATTCGACCACCGCGGACGTGACGAAGGCGCCGAAGCTCCACCAGCGGAAGCGGCTGCCGAGCGCGAGCTCGGGCCACGGCCCGTCGAGGTGCTTGATCAGCTTGGCGTTCGAGTAGTACGTCGGCCAGAGGTCGGGCCGTGAGAGCCAGGCCCACACCGACTCCGGCTGCGCCGCCATCTGCAGCTCGTTGACCGCGTGGAGGGCCGAGTTCTCCGGCGTGTGCTCGTCGGGCCAGCTGATCACGGTCTCGCCCGTCACGCGGCGGAACCTACTCCAACGACTGGGTCAGTGGATGTGCAGGTTGACGTCGAAGAAGACGACCAGCGGCCAGAGCACGATCGCCAGCAACGCGGAGATGACCTGGCCGACGTTGTCGTGGTGGATGTAGTTGTGATCGCCGGCCGCGAACACACCGATCACCAGATAGATGACCGTCAGGAGGCCGGGGCCGCGTCGGCTCAATGGACGTGCAGATTCACGTCGGCCAAGATCAGCGGCCAGAGCACGACGCCGAGGACCGCGCTGACGACGTCAGAAAGGTCCTTTACGTGCTGGAAGTAGTTGTGGTCGGACGCCACGAAGACGCCGATCACGAGATAGGCGGCGATGAGCAGGGTGGACAAGCCACCCGTCAACCGCCCCGCAGCGGTGCGCATTATCAATCCCTCCGGTTGCTGATCGAGCGGGTGCTAGGGCTGAACTTCAGAGGCCCGTTCCTCGTGGCGGTCGGCGCGCTCCTGGGCCACCTGGGCCTTCTCCTGGAGCTCGTCGGCCTTCTTCCGGTTGTCCTCCGCCATTGAGCGGTGACCCTCAGCCTCGGCCTCGCGCCTTCGCATCTCACGTTCCCGGGCGATCCTTCGCCGCTGCATGATCGTGCGGGCGACGAACAGCAACACGATCAGCGCCACGACCACGATCACGATGATTGCCAGTGTTGACATGCGCCTTGCTTACCCGGCGGCGCCCGCTGAAAACGCGAACGAGAGGTTAAGCGGACTGCTCTAGGGTGAAGTCGTGCCTGAAGAGACGAAGTACAAGAAGCCCGACTGGTTCACGATGCACGTCGTCAACCCGCTGATCAAGGGCATCCACCGCCTGGGGTTCGCGGTGGCGGGGTCCCAGACCCTGGCGGTGCGAGGGCGCAAGAGCGGCGAGTTGCGCACCAACCCGGTCAATCCTTTCGAGCTCGACGGGCATACCTACCTGCTCTCCCCTCGAGGCACGACCCAGTGGGTGCGCAACCTCCGGGCCGCCGGCGGCGAGGGCGAGCTGCGCACGGGGCGTAAGGTCCGACACTTCCACGCAGAGGAGGTCCCGGACGCCGAGAAGCTCCCCCTGATGCGTCTTTACATGGACAAGTGGGCCTGGGAGGTCAAGGGATTCCTCGGCATCGACGCGGATGCCTCCGACGAGGAGATCAGGCGAATCCTGCCGGACCACCCGGTCTTCGTCCTCACCTTCTCCGACTAGCAAACCCACCGACCTTCCTTATTGGTGGTCGTCTGACGACCCTAGATAAGGAAGGTCGAGGAAGTGACGGGCTAGTTGGTGGCGCTGCGGCGTTCGATCGAGACGTTGTAGGCCTTCGGCCGCGCGGCGAGGATCAGGTCGTCGGAGGCCACGATCCCGTCCGTGAGCCGCATCGGGTCGAAGACGATCGGGCTGCCGACGGGCTCGGCGTCCTCGATCACCCTGAGCACCTCGAGCTCTCCCAGCTCCACGACCTCGTGCTCGCCCTCCCACTCGACGGTGGGGTCGACGAGGGTGTCGCCGTCGTTGGCGAGGGTGAACTCGAGGGTGAAGCGCGCGATGCCGTCGGCGAGCCGCTCCCGGATCTCCGCCTGGAGGTAGTCGCGGTCTGCAGTCTGCTGCTGCTCCTGGTCGAGGTACTCGATGCCCGCCTCCGGCTCCCAGGTGTAGCGGCCCCAGTGGGTCCGGTCGTCTGAGTCGATCAGGCCGAAGGCGTGCAGGGCCCGGTAGTCGGAGGTGGCGAAGCTGGTCGTGGGCGCGAGCTTCGGGATCCCCTTCTGCAGAGCTACGCCGGTCTC
>DASTAI010000097.1:0-2666 GCA_035712865.1 Solirubrobacterales bacterium | reverse complement strand
TGGGACCGCCGCTGAAGAAGGTGACGTTGCCCTTCAGCGCACCGTTGTTGACCTCAACCGTGCCCTGACCGGTGATGCTCTGCGGGCACGCCGCCCGAGCCTGGGCGTCGAACTTGCCCTGGATCTGGCTGAGCTGGCAGGGCGGGATGTTGCCCGCCGTGAACTTCACGTTCGGGTCGATCGTGAAGACCGTCTTCTGCGGACCCGTGTGAGGTGTCGTGAAGTCGGAGAAGCTGGTCGAGATGATGTTGTGCAGGGAGACGCCGCCGAACTGCTTGTTGCTCTGCTTCGTCGGCGAGAGCGTCGTCTGCAGACCCATCGACGTGGCGTTCGCCGAAGCCATGCTCGAGAAAGCCAGGGCCCCGATCACGCCCGCCAAGGCGCCGATCAGATACTTGCGCTTACGCATACCACTCCTTTTCCGTTTGGCAATTCCTGACGGCACCCCAAAGCATGAGCCGTCAGCCCATGAATTTGCCTTCCTGTACTGAACCTAACACAGCAAAATCCGCGTAGTTGTGCCCTTTCTCCCGGTGAGAGCCGGCTCCCCGAAAAATCGGTAGCGGCCGGTCGGCGGCCTACGGATTCGCGTATACGTGGGTGAAATTCGTCAGCTCGGGGATCTGGCCGAGCGAGGGCTGAGCCGCCTGCTGCCTGCAGGCCACCGCCGGCAGCGTCGAGGTGCTCGTCTGGTCGCGGAAGGCGGTGCTCTTCAGCTGGTCGAGCATCTCCTGGGGCGTGTCGAAGGTCGCGCGGTTGTCCCACTCGGGATGCCCGACGTAGTCGCTGTCCGGCCCCAGCTGGGCCGTGAGGCCCGGCGGGGTGCTGCAGGCCCGGGTGTCGAACGTGAAGAGGCCACCGATGACGTCCAGCGCGCTGTTGGGCGCCGGGTAGGGGTTGGAGCGGGAGTACGCGAGGCGGTGCTCCTTCGTCGCATCGGGCCCGAACATCGCCAGGTCCTCCGGATAGAGCGGCGCGGAGCTGCGGATGTAGTGAGAGAGATTGCCGGCCTCGTTTGAGATCTGGGCATTCGTGGCACCGGTCGCGTTCCCCAGCAGGCCGGTGATGTCGCTCTGGTAGCGCCCGATCATCGAGACGATCGGGTTCAGCTGGCGGGTGAAGTTGGGCAGCTCGGTGAGCAGCGGCGGCAGATCGGTGTTGAGGATGGTCTGAAGCGCGGGGAGGCCGGAGAGGCCGCGCTTCTGGGTCTTCCGCAGGCCGATGAAGAAGCCGTGGAAGTCGGGCGCCACCTTGGCGAGCGGCTTGAGGACCTTGCTCAGCTCCCTCGCGGAGGGATGTAGCTGGGTGATCAGCGGGTTGGCGTTCTGCGAGAAGCTCGCCAGCCGGTTGACCGTGAGCCTCGACTCGTCGAGGAAGGTGGGCAGCGCGCGGAAGGTGGCCTCGAGGTCGCGATTGCGGACCGCGGTGGTGTGGAAGACCGTGCCCGAGTTCCGGATCAGTCCCTGCAGTTGGCCCTGCCGCTCGCTCAGAGCGCCGAAGACCTCGCCCGTGTTGCGGACCAGCCGCTGCACGGCGCCCTGCTGGGTATCGAGGACCCGCAGGAGCCGGTTCGCGTCTTCGGCGAACGGTTCCAGGTTCGCGATCGTCGCCGAGAGGTCGGCGCCGCGTCCGGCGCTCGCGATCGCGAGCTGCTGCATCCAGGTCTGGAAGGCCGCCCTGGTCCTCGCGTCGAAGGTGCGGAAGATCTCGTCGAGCTGCACCGCGGGCTGTACCTGCGCTCTGGGCAGGGTTCCGCCCTCCGGCAGCTTCGGTCCGTCGCGGTTGCCCTGGGTGAGCTCGACATAGGTCTCGCCGAGCAGGGTCTTCTGCCGGAGCATCGCCCGGGTGTCCGTCGGGATCGGGGCGTAGGGACTGTCGATCTCGATCGTGGCGACCGCCAGATCCCGGTTGGGCCCGGAGTTCTCCAGGTCGATCGACTTCACCTTGCCCACGGAAACGCTCGAGATCCGGACATCCGCCTCGACCGCCAGCTGCGTCGCCTCGTCGAACGGAACCTTGACCCGGTACCCCTCCGGCTTCAGCGGGATGGGTCCGCCGAAGGTCGTCCAGAGGAAGAGCAAGAGGCCGAAGCACGAGAAGGCGAAGGCCACGGCAACCGCGATCTGCCCGACTGTCGGTCCGCGCGTCCTCACAGCGAGCACCCTGGGATGTTCTTGGCGCGCGGCGCGCCGGTGAGCTGGTAGAGGAGACGTAGGTAGGGCTCCGCGAGCAACGTCCCATCGGCGGTCGATGCCGTCGAGCAGCTGACCAGGAGGATCCCCCGGCGCAGCGGGCCGTAGGCATCCTGGAGCAGGTAGTTGGCCTGGAGGTTGTGGTTCAGCCAGGGGACGTAGAAGAGGAAGCCCTCGTCGCTCCCGGGCGGGTTGTAGGCGAGTGCGTTGAGGCCCAGGTTCAGGTCCGTGAAGCCGGTCTTGAGTCCCGGGGTCGCGGTGCCGAGGCCCTGCGAGATCTGGGCGATGTGCGTCACCGGGCTCGCCACCTGCTGGGTGAAGGGCCTGATCTGGTTCTGGATCGGCCCGGCGGTCTGGCGGAAGAGCGGCCGCAGGGCGCGGAGGGCGGCTCCCGTGGCCCTGGAGCCGGGCAGCGACTTCTTCAGCGCCGGCCCGGACTGCAGCGCGAGCGCATTGGCGCTGGTCAGGGCGCCC
>DASTAI010000096.1:0-18904 GCA_035712865.1 Solirubrobacterales bacterium | reverse complement strand
GCCCGAAGGCCGCTTACCGCGGGGTCGATCGAGGTCATGAAGGTGACATCGAAGGCGCACATGATGGTCGTCAGAAGCTCGACATGGTGGCGGGCGAAGAACGCGTGGAAGAAGCAGCGATGCACCTTCATCTCGAAGGTGCTGGGATCGGGCCGCCCGAACTCCCACTTGAAGTACTCGGGGTAAACGCCCATCATCGACGAGCACGCCTTGTCGATCTTGTCCAGCGCGTCCTTGCGCTCGCTCAGGCTCCCGAACATGACCTCGTATGGGCGCTCGAGCACTCCCCCCATGACGTGCTGGAGGAAGAGGATCGTTCGCCGCTCGTCACCGTCGAAGAGAGGGAGGATGTTCTCGTACGCGGCAAGCGTCACCGCGCAGATCGCGAGTGCCCCCTCCCCCGGCCCATCCGTGGCCATCTCCTTGTCCTCATCGACGAGCTCCTCCGCGCGCTTGTCGATCGCCTCGAGCACCTCGTCCCTCCGCTCGGGCGCGAAAACCTCCAGATACTTGCCGACGCCGTCCAGGAACTGGCGAGGCATGACCTTCCCCATCAGCCAGTGTCCTTCGGCCCCGAAAATCTTGTCCTTCAAGGCCATGCCTCGACACTTTCACAGGCCGCGAATGAGCGCAAGCCGCGAGTAGTAGTGTCGGCCGCGCAGCCGCTCATCCGGATCCGGCTGCCGAAAGGAGGGCCCATGGCCACAGCAACGGTCTCGAAGGAGGTTCTCGAGACTCACCCGGCTCCCGCCCAGCTCGATCGCGACCTCCTCGCCCGCTGCATCGACGACTGCCTCGCGTGCCTCCAGGTCTGCACGGCGTGCGCGGACGCGGATCTCGCCGAGCCCGACGTCGCGGAGATGCGCAGGTGCATTCGCCTCTGTCTCGACTGCGCCGACTCGTGCGACGTGACGCTTCGCCTGCTCAGCCGCCAGACCGAGTACGTGGCGGAGACGGCGCGGTCGCAGGTGGCCGCGTGCTGGGAGCTCTGCGCGATCTGCGCCCGTGAGTGCGAGCGCCACGCGGAGCACCACGAGCACTGCCGGATCTGCGGCGAGATCTGCAGGCGCTGCGAGCAGTCATGCTCGGCGGTGCTGGATGCGATCGGGGAGCCGTCATGAGCGCGGGCGAGCTCAGGGACGCGCTCCAGGAGACGAACGAGGTCGACCTCACGGTCACCGGGCGCAAGTCCGGCAACGAGAGCACCCGTCCGATCTGGTTCGTCGAGGAGGCGGATCATGTGCTGCTGCTCCCAGTCACGGGCTCCGACAGCAACTGGTATCGCAACATCGTGAAGACACCGCAGATCCGGCTGACCGCCGACGGAGCCGAGCTGGCGGCCACGGCGACGACGATCGACGACCCCGATGGGGTCGCTGACGTGGTCGGCAAGTTCCAGGCGAAGTACGGCGCCGACCAGGTCGAGGAGTACTACCCGAAGCAGAACGCCGCCGTCGAGGTGCCGCTGAGCTAGAGCTCAGTCCGCCGAGGTCGAGGCCGCCGGCGCTGCCGTGGTGGCCTTGGCCTCCTCTGCCGGATCCGCGTGGACGGGGGGGACGCCGGCGACCTCATAGGCCTCCTTTTGGTCCAGGGTCTCGTGATCGAGCAGGGCGTTGGCGAGGGCGTCGAGTTGGTCGCGGTGCTCCGTGAGGAGGGCGATCACGTCGCGCTCCGACTCGTCGACGATTCGCCTGACCTCCTGGTCGACGAGCTCCTGGGTCGGCTCGGAAGCGGGCATCGCGCCGGGAAGCAGGGGTCCGTTCTGGCGGCCGTCGGTGACGGCGATGGGTCCGATCGCGTCGCTCATACCCCAACGTCCGACCATGCCGCGCGCCACCTGCGTCAGGTTCTGGATGTCCGACTCGGCACCGGTCGAGAGGTCGTCGAAAACGACCTCCTCGGCGCCGCGGCCCCCGAGCGCCACCTTGATCTGGGCGAGGAGCTCCTCCCGGCGGTAGTTGTAGCGGTCGCTGTCCGGAGTCGAAAGGGTGACTCCGAGCGCCTGACCTCTGGGGATGATGGAGATCTTCCTCACCGGGTCCGCCCCCGGGGTGAGCATGCCGACCAGGGCGTGTCCCGACTCGTGGTAGGCCGTCCGCTTGCGATCGGCGTCGGTCATCACCACCTGCCGCTCGGCACCGAGGAGGATCTTCTCGACGGCGTCGGTGAAGTCCCGCTGCTCGACCTTCGTGTGGTCGCGGCGGGCGGCGAAGAGCGCGGCCTCGTTCACCAGCAGCGCGATGTCGGCGCCGGTCGAGCCGGGGATCGAGGCGGCGATCCGGTCGAGGTCGACGTCGTCGGCGAGGGCGACGCTGCGGGTGTGGATCTTGAGGATCGCCACGCGCCCGGGACGGTCGGGCGGGTTGACGGCGATCCGCCGATCGAAGCGCCCCGGGCGGAGCAGCGCCGGATCGAGGATCTCCGGGCGGTTGGTCGCGCCCAGCACGATCACGTTCGTCCCGGGCTCGAAGCCGTCCATCTCGGTCAGGATCTGGTTGAGGGTCTGCTCGCGCTCGTCGTTGCCGCCGGAGAGCCCGCTGATGTTGCCCGAGCGCGAGCGCCCGATCGCGTCGAGCTCGTCGATGAAGATGATCGCGGGGGCCGCCTCCTTGGCCTGCTTGAAGAGATCGCGAACGCGCGAGGCGCCGACGCCGACGATCGCCTCGACGAACTCCGAAGCCGAGACGTGGAAGAAGGCGGCGTGAGCCTCGCCGGCCACGGCGCGGGCCAGAAGCGTCTTGCCGGTCCCGGGCGGCCCGTAGAGCAGAACCCCGTGCGGGATGCGGGCGCCGAGCTTCGTATACCGCTGCGGGTTCTTGAGGAAGTCGACGATCTCCTCGAGCTCGTCCTCGGCCTCATCGATCCCGGCCACGTCCTTGAAGGTGATCCGGTTCTGCGCGTCCTCCTGGACTCGGCGCGCCGTCGAGCGACCGAAGCCACCGAGGATCCCGCCCCCTCCCCCACCGCCCATCTGCCTGCGGATCAGCCAGATGAAGAAGCCGATCAGCAGGATCGTCGGGAGGAAGCCCAGGATGATCGTCCCCAGGGTCGAGCGGCCGCTGTCGGGGGCCTCGGCGTTGATGACCACGTTGTTGTCGGTCAAGAGCGCGGTCACCTGGGCGGGGTCGATGAAGGTGGGGACCTCGGTCTTGAAGTCCTTGTCGACCTTCACCGCGTCGCCCTCGGGCGGCGTGTAGGTCGCCTGGTTCTTGAGCGTGCCCTCGATCGACTCACCCGTCGACGTGATCTCCTTGACGTTCCCCGCCTTGACCTCGTTGACGAAGAAGGGCTGGTAGGGAACCCGCGGCCGCGAAGCCGGGCCGGCGGTGAGCAGCGAGATCAGGATGTTGATGGCGAGCAGGCCGACGAGGAAGGCGATGAACGCCCGGCTGCGCGGGACCATCGGCGGCTTCTGCTGCGGCGGCCGACCCCGGCCGTCGGGCGCCGGATCCACCCGGAACCCCGAGGGGTGCTGTTGGGTGCCGGAGGTGGGCGTCCGGGGCGGTGAAGAGCTGTCAGCCGGGGAATCGGGCAAGGGTCAAATCTACTGCGCGCTGGTCGTCGAGACGGTTCACCGATATGACTTCGCGCCATGAGCGGAGATGCGCTCGCCCTGGCCGCGGAGCAGGTCGCGGCGGCGCGGGACGATCCTCAGGCACGGCTGGCGCTGATCAGGCGCACCTATCACGGCCCGACCGGCCGGGCACCGCAGCACCTGCCATTCCGGCGGGCCGCGCTCTCGTTCATGCGCTGGCAGGTGGAGCGCGGGCTGCTCAATTCGCTCGACGGGACCCCGCCCGGCAGCGTCTGGTGGCGGGCGGTCAACGAGCGGCTCCTGCGTGACGGCTGCGAATCGGTCGTCCTCGCCGGCGCCGAGAGCGGCGAGCCGTCGTCGGACACCGTTCGGCACTGGATGGCCTTCATCCGAAAGCCGACGGGACGCAACTGGTACTGCGCCCACAACGCCAGCATCGTCGGCGGCTATTTGGAGCACCGCCGGCTGGCCGAGGGCGAGAGCGCCGCCGAGCGGTTCTTCATCAACGTCGCGCTCGTCCGCGTCCTCTACGCCCACGCGCTTGTCGGCGCGCCGCGCCTCGCTCTCGGTCGATTCGCCCCCCTCGGTCCGCTGCTTGGCGACCCCCGATTCGGAATGGCGGGGGCGTTCCTCTCGCTCGGACGGGTGCTCCCGGACCGTTACCCGCTCGACCAGGACGTGGAGAGCTATCTGGCCGACGAGCAGCGTCTCGGCCGGCTCCTCGACTACGCCGTGATCGAGCCGCGGCTGCAGGCGGTCTACGAATGGTCCGCCGGAGCGCTCGACCAACCGGACCTGCTCGAGCTGATTCGAGACGGCAACCCGGTCTATGCGTGGCCGTTCGAACAGCGCCACGTCTGGCGCCCACGGGCGATGCCGTGGCTCGGCCGCGCCCTGGAGCGGGCGACCGCTCCGCGGTGAGACGAACCGCCCCCACGGCTCCGCCCGCACCACGACAGCCCCCGTTATCCCTCCGCGACGACCTGCTTCACAGCCTGGTCGACAGTGGGATACGCGGCATCCAGAATCGAATCGCCCGGAGCGGCGTGGATGACATCCCGAACCTGACCGACGTTACGGGCGATCACCACGCGGACCCCATCGGCCGCCAGTTCTCGCGCCACCTGGTCGAGCACCTGGGCCGCGGTCACGTCGATGAAGGGAACCGTCTCCGCGTCGATAACGATGGTGTGAATGTCGGCGCGCCTGGCCGTGCCGCGGATCTCACGCGCAACCGGCTCGGCATTTGCGAAGAAAATGCCGCCCTCGATCCTCAGCACCGCGATTCCTTCGATGCGCCGGTTGTCCGGATGCCGATCGAGATCCGAGAAGTGACCACTTGGGCCGGGGACTCTGCCGAGCTCTGTCACCGGCGGCCGCGAAGCACGGTAGAGGAGTAGGAGGAGCGAGATCAGCACTCCGATGAACAGTCCCGCCAGGGTGCCGAAGATCAACACCCCAAGCATCGCCGCGACCGCCGCAATGAAGTCCACCCGAGCCGCAAATCCGTAGGCTCGGCCAAGGCGGGCGCTGTAGACCCGATAGAAATCGCGTAGCGCCGAGAAGTCGATCAAGTCGATCAGGGCAACGATCACTACGGCCGCCAGGGTCGCCACGGGCAGGCTCTCGAAGAAACCCGTGAAAAAGAGCAGGGTGAGCACCGTCAGACCGGCGGCGATCAGCCCGACAAGTTGGGTCCGCCCACCGGCGGTGCTGTTCACCGCCGTCTTTGACAGGCTCCCGTTGACCGCGAACCCACCGGAGATCCCAGCGCCGAGGTTTGCCCCCCCGAGGCCAATCAGCTCCCTGTTCGGGTCGATCTCCCGGTTGTCCCGTCGGGCATAGGTCTTGGCGGTCCCAAGGCTCTCCGCAAAACCGACCAGCATCACCCCCAGAGCTGCAGCTGTCAGACCCCCGAAGCGGTTGAGACTGACGTCCGGGAGGGACGGGGATGGCAGGCCGGACTCGATGGAGCCCACGATCGCCACTCCGTGGTCGCCGAGGTCGAAGAGTTCCACGGCGGCGACTCCCAGGACCACGGCCGCCAGCGGCCCCGGGATCGCCGGTGCCACTCGAGGAAGCCCGAACAGCACGGCGAGCGACCCAACCCCGACCAGGAGGGTGAGGCCGTCGGTCTGATCGATGTTGCTGAGAAAGTCCCAGGCCCTCTCGAAGAAGTGACCGTGGCCGGTTTCGACCCCGAACAGCCTCGGGATCTGGCCGACGATGACCGTCAGCGACAAGCCGATGATGAACCCCTTGAGCACGGGCTCGGAGACGAAGCTCGCCAGAAACCCGAGCCGCAGGACGCCGGCGATCAAGGCCGCGAGTCCGACGCAGATTGCAAGCGCAGCCGATGTCGCAACGAACTGCTCCCCGTTGCCCGTAACGGCGTTCCCAACAACCGCAGCCGACAGCGCCGCCGCCGCGGCGGATGGCCCGGTGATCAGTTGCCGCGAACTGCCGAGGGCCGCGTACAGGACCAGCGCCGCAGGCACCGCATAGAGGCCGACGACGGGTGGGACCCCTGCAATCGTGGCGTAAGCAAGCGCCGAGGGTACGAGCACGGCCCAGACCGTCATCCCGGCAACCACGTCCCCACGAACCCAGTCGCGCTGGTAATTCCTCAGCGATCGAAACAAGTGGCTCACTGAGCCTCCCCGGACGACGGGCAACGTACTGTCCAGCCGCTCTGCGGACACCTACGTGGAATGGGAGGCGGAGCTCGAAAAGCGCTGCTTTCATCCAAAGCGGATAGCCGCTTTTCGTCCAAAGCAGCTACTCCGACAGTCCCGCGGGCGCCGGTAGCTTTCGGACGTTCGTCGTCACGCTCAGGTGTCTGAATTCGACGACGGAATTCCCCGGGTGGAGCCGGCCACCGTCGAAGGTCTCCGGGTGGAGGTAGATCCCCGGCAGCTCGGCCGCCGGAGGATCGGGCTCGTCAAGCGGCCAAAACCACGATGGCGCCTTGTCGTCGGAGCGGCGACCGAGGCGACCGCTCAGGACGGCGACCAGCTCCACAGGGTCTCCCGTCGTGATCCGAACCGAGACCCTGGCTCCGGCCCATTCGTCGAGGGCGCTCCCAACCTCCTCGGCGTCAACCATCGTCTGCTCCCTGGGGCCGCTGAGCGCGATAGAGCGCGACCGCTCCCGATACGGTCTGCAGGGCCGTCTCCTCCGATATCACCCGCTCAGTATCGAACGATGCTGCTGTCCCTGCAAAGCGCCGCTTGCTCGACCCCTTAGAACGCGAAACCCCCCGCGTTAGCGAGGGTCTCCACGAGGGGTGAGCGACCGGACTCGAACCGGCGACCACCTGGACCACAACCAGGAGCTCTACCAACTGAGCTACGCCCACCGCGTCGCTCCAATCTAGCGTGACCCGGGGCCGTCGATGTGGCCCCGGGTCCAGCGACACCTCTAGGAACGGGGCGGGAGCATCTGCCGGAAGAAGGCCAGCGCGTCGGGCTCGCCGGTCGTGACGACACCGACGTGGTTCACGCCCGGGTACTTGTTGTAGGTCACCTGGTCGCCGGCCTTGACGAGCTCATCCTTGAGCTGGTCCGTGTAGTTCGGGAAGACCGTCGTATCGGCGGTCCCTTGGGCGATCAGGATCGGCGCCGCGGTCGTGACGAGCGGGTTCATAGCCGCCAGCACCGGGTTGACAGGGCTCAGGTCGGCGCCAGACCGCAGCAGGTGCGAGGGCGGAATCCCCCCGAGCTCGTTCGAGGCGCCCAGCTGCTGCAGGCACTGGCTCTGGAGCAGCGGATAGAACGGGAGCACCTCGTCCGAGAGGATCTTGTTGACGTCGATCGCGCTCGACTGCGTGGAGGCGCCGTTGAGGATCATCGTGGCGAGTGCCGTCAGGCCGCTCGGCGCCGTCAGCGCCGGGAGCAGCGGGACCTGTTCCAGGATGTGAGACGCGGGCGCGAACGCGACGGTCCCGCGCAGCCGGAGCTTCGGGGCCCAGCTGCTCGCCTCGCCGGCCGCGAAGAGCGCGGACTGGCCACCCTGGGAGTGGCCGGCGATCAGGAACCGCTTGCTGATCTTCGGATCGAGCCGGCGGGCGGCGCTGACGATGTCGAGGACGCTGCGGCCCTCGGCCTCGCCGATCAGGTACGGGTGCCTGCCCGGGGTGCCGAGCCCCTGGTAGTCGGTCTGCGCGACGGCGTAGCCCGCGCGGAGCCACTCGTTGAGATCGGGGTAGATGTAGGAGATCGAGGCCGACGCGGGCGAGGTGGCGCTGTTGCGGGACGGCGCGCAGGCGTCGGCCACTCCGGTCGTGCCGTGAGCCCAGCTGATCACCGGCCAGCCGCCCATCGGCGGCTTGCCCTTGGGGACGCTGATCGATCCCGAGACGGCTGTCTTGCCGCCCTGCGGGGTGCGAGAGGAGTAGAGGACGAGCTTCGTGTACTTCGCATCTGCGAGCGGCACGAGGCCGGTCGCCTTGCGGGCCCAGATCAGGGCGCCGTGCTGCTTCGGGAGGTTCTTCGGCGGCTTGTAGAACTTGAGGCCCTTCGGGCCCTTGGTGACCTTGGACACCTTGGCGGCCTTCGGCTTGGCCTTTGCTTCGGCTCGCGCCGAGCCCAGGGCCAACAGCAACAGCCCGGCGATGGCAACAGCGACAAGGGCGATCGCGCTCCGAGTCCGAAGCGGTGCGACGTGGGCGTTCAAGTCCTGCTCCTCTCTCGACCCGGGCTCCCTCCCGGGATCACTACCCCATGAAACTCCGGCAATCTAACCCTTGAACCCGCAAGGAGTTGCGGCGTGGGCTCAGCGCTTGACGGGCCCCCGCCTCTTGACGGCGATCAACCGCTCGCAGTTCTTGATCACATCGATGCCGTCGACCTTGGCACGATCGATGCCGGGCCCGCAATTGACCCGGTCGCGGCTCCCGTCGATCGCACGGACGAGGTCACGGCCCTTGCCGCCGGTGATCGCATCCGCCCCGCGGCCGCCGGTGAGATTGTCCGCGCCGGGACCGCCGATGAGCTTGTCGTGGCCGTTGCCGCCGTGCAGCGTGCTGCCGTCAGGCGTGGCGATCAGGGTGTCGCGTCCGCCCTGGCCGAGCATCACGCGACGGCCGGCGACCCTGGTGTATCCGGGTTGCGCCGAGAGCCGGTCATTGCCGCCGCCTCCCTCGACCAGAAGGACGGTGAACTGGCCGGTGACGTCCCCGTCGTCATCGCCGTCGAGGTTCACCCCGCCCGCCGCGAAGCTCAGTTGGTCGGGAGCGGCGCTGCCGCGGACGTCGACGAACGTCGGCGCGAGGTACTGAAGCTCGATCTCGGAGGTGCCGAGAGGCTCGGGCGTGAAGCCCGGCGCAAGCGGGCCGCCGTGCAGGTCGACCGTTGCGGCGCTGCGGCCGCTGTGGCCGATCTGGATCAGGTCGGTGTTCAGGATCGTCGGCGAACCGGCGCAGGGCACGACCTCGTGCCCATCGTCGACCTGGAGTCCGTCGCCGCTGCGGCTGACCCTCGTGAAGTCGTCGGTCGCACTGACCGAGACGAGGTGATCGGCCGCCGAGTAGTTGCACGTGATCGCCGCGTATGAGGGACCGGCTGCCCCGAACATCGCGATCGCCACGACGAGGAATACGCCTGCTGCTAACGGCCTCTTCATCTCTCCCACCTAACCCCCCTGGTTCAGCGGTGCCACCTTAGACCTTCCAACGAACACGTGCCAGGACCGCACGTTTCGGTGAGACTGCATCCATGGTGACCACCCGCCTGCTGCTCAGCTGCCCCGACCGCCCCGGGATCGTCGCCCGCGTCGCGGGCTTCCTGGCCGACAACGACCGCAACATCATCGACGCCGACCAGCATTCCAGCGACCGCCAGAGACTGTTCATGCGGCTCGTCTTCGAGTCGGCCCCCGAGCCCGTGCGCGAGGAGATGTATGCGCGTTTCGCGGCCGAGGTGGCCGAGCCGCTGTCGATGGAACACCGCTTCGCCGAGGCAGAACGCCTGCCGCGCGTCGCCCTGATGGCGTCGAAGGACGATCACTGCCTCCTCGACCTGCTCTGGCGCTTCCGCTCGGGTGAGCTGCACGGTGAGCCGGTGCTCGTCATCTCGAACCATCCGGACCACGAGGAGGCGGTCCGCTCGTTCGGGCTGCCGTATCACCACCTGGTGGTGACGCACGAGACGAAGCCCGATGCCGAGCGTGCCGCGCTCGAGCTGGTGCGCGGCGAGATCGACCTCCTCGTACTCGCCCGCTACATGCAGATCCTCTCGGGCAAGTTCCTGGAGAGCCTGGGCTGCCCCGCGATCAACATCCATCACAGCTTCCTGCCGGCCTTCGCCGGCGCGGATCCGTACCAGCGCGCCTGGGAGCGAGGGGTCAAGCTGATCGGCGCCACGGCCCACTACGTGACCGAGGACCTCGACGCCGGGCCGATCATCGAGCAGGACACCGCCCGGATCTCGCACCGCGACGAGATCGACGACCTGCTCCGCATCGGACGCGACCTCGAGCGGCTGGCGCTGGCCCGAGCGGTCCGCGCGCACCTGGACGACCGCGTGCTCGTCGACGGCGAGCGGACGGTCGTCTTCTGAGGCGCCCCCGGCAGGACTCGAACCTGCGACATCCGGCTTAGAAGGCCGGCGCTCTATCCAGCTGAGCTACGGGGGCCGGGCAGGCGGAGCGTAGCGCCGGGTCCCGCGGGCAAGGACCTGCCCAAAAGTGGTGACCGGTGGTTACCTAGTTTCAGGGAGCATAAAATTAGGTATGCTCGTCAGGAACCTTTCAGTCGTACCCAGGGGTACGAGAAGCACAAGGGAGGGGCCGGCGCGAGGAGCCACACTGGAGAGGCTCCCCGGGTCGGTCCCTTTCGCATTTGAGGGGCAGGGGCTCAGGGGAGCAGGTACTGGAGGCTGCGCCCCAGCACGTCGGCGCGAGAGCCGGCGTCCGAGATCCCCTCGAAGCCGAAGCCGAAGTAGAGCGTGTCGTCGGTCGCCGAGACCGCGCCCTCCTGGAAGCCGACCGAGCCGGTGAGCTTCCAGTCGTTCGGGTTGGGCGCGCTGCCCGGCTGCGGGCCCGGGATGTCCCAGCCGTCCATCGGGTCGGCGTCGTCCTCGAACGAGGTCGTGCCGTCGCCGCCCGTGACCTGGATGTCGTCGACGAAGGCGCCGACACCCTGGGTCCCCCAGTCGCTCACGTAGGAGATCGAGATCTCCACCTGCTTGCCGGCGTAGGCCGAGAGGTCCACGGTCCACGGCTCCCAGCCGTCCGAGCGGCCTGAAGAGGCATTCCAGGTGCCACCGGTCGCCGGGTCGCTCCCGGAACAGTCGGCCCCCTGGTAGCGCTCGAGCCACGGATGGATGTCGTGCCAGCCCTCGGGGCACGAGTCGCCGGTGTCCGTGGTGGTGTGGCCGTTGACGTCCCGCAGCGTCGTCCAGTCGTCCTGGCCGACGGTATGCGCCTCGACGAAGATGAAGTCCCAGTTTGGCTCCGTGCTGTAGGAGGTCTGGAAGCTCATGGTGGGCGAGGCGACGCCGGTGAGGTCGAGCGTCCGATTGATCCGCTTGTAGGTGATGTCCGCCCGCTGCGAGTACATGTACTGCGCGCCGTCGGGCGGCTCGAAGGCGCCGGCGGCGCCGCTGAAGATGGCGGGCGCGGTACCGGCGAACTGCGGATACTGATCCGGCTTCAACAGGCTGCTCGTGGTCACGAACGACGCCGTGTGGACCTGGTTGTCGGCGCCGTCGCCGCCGTTGAACCCCCAGCTCGCCCCGTTGAAGGGATCGGAGACACCCTGGACCGGCAACGGCGCTCCGTTGTCGTCGGTACCGGCGTCGGAGTTGTAGAGGTAGGCGCCGAGGTAGAACTGGATGAAGTCGTTCTTGTCGGCGATCAGCTTGCAGCGTGGCAGGACGAGCTCGCCGTCGACGACACACTGCTCGTTCGCGACCGGGTCGAAGTACTGCGCCCCGGCGTCGCCGTTCTCCAGGCCGCCGGCCCACTGGCCGGTGTAGAGGAGCTTGCCGCCGTCATTGAGGTACTGGCGCATCTCCAGGGTCATGTCGTTCGCGAGCCGCGAGGCATTGCCCGGCCCCCATCCCGGCTCGCGGGTGACCACGTCGTTGCCCGTGTACCAGAGCACCGCGTCGTAGTGGTCGAGCACACCGAGGCTGTCCGGGGCCTCGCGGCCGTTGACGTCGACGTCGTAGACGTCGTAGGCGATCCCGTTCGCATCGAGGGCGTCCTGGTAGTAGGAGAGGAAGTTGGGCGTGCCCGCATCCGTGCTCGCGTAAAGCGGATCGGCGGAGGCACCGGTGCGGTCCTCCGCCGCGACGATGAGGACGCGGGCATCGGCATCGTCGACGACCTGGAAGCGCTGGTGGTCGCTGCCGATCACGTTCGAGCGGCTGCGCTTCGCCTTCCCCTTGCGCTTGCCCTTGGGCCTGCCCTCGAACCAGTACTCGACGCTGTCGCCGACCGCCAGCCCCGGGATCGAGCCGCGCAGGTACTGGTAGTAGACGTCGTAGGCGTTGTTGCCGCCGAAGGTCTCGCCGTTCGGCGATCGGGCCGCCGCGGCCTTACGGATCGGGCCGCCGTTGATCCGGTAGCGGAGGCCGACGTTGCTAAGGGCGCGCTTGGCGAGGACCTCGACCGGCTGCGACCAGCCTCCGGCGTAGGAGGTGTCGACGGCGAGATCGGAGAGCGGGTTGTGCGTCTTCTCCGGGTCGATCGCCGCGACGTCGAAGTAGAAGGCCTTCGTGTCGATCCCCATGTGCGAGATCGGGTCGTCCGGGTCACGAGCGGAGCGTGCAATCCGCACGGCGAAGTCCAGGTTCTTCTCGAACTCCTGCTGGACGAGCTGCTCGTCGTCGGGGAAGACGAAGCCGCAGCCCTCGCAGCCCTCCTCAAGCTCGGGAGTCCATCCGAGCGACCTCTTCGAGGAGTGCGCCCAGTCGTTGAACTCGCCGTTGGTCGTGTAGAGGTCCGCACCGACACCGGGATCGAAGCCCTCGACCGCAGGATCGTCGTCGGTGCCGGTGAGCGCCACGTAGATCGGGTCGTCGGCCGACGGCGTCGAGGTCTGCCAGCCCTGCGTGTAGAGCAGGAGCGGGCCGAAGGAGTGGTAGCTGACGTTGAAGATGAAGTTCGCCTGGTTGAAGAGCCCCATGTCCCCGCGCGTCTCGGGCTCCGACCCGGGCGCGGTGCCCCGATAGGTGTCGCTGGAGGTGACGTCGGTCGACCCCTCGTCGTCGTAGCCCCAGTGGTCCGGGTAGTTGCGGTTGATGTCGACCCCGTCGCCGACCTCGATCTGGCCGTCGCCGTTGTTGTCGCGGAGGTTCTTCCGCCAGAGGCGCTCGTGGTCGAAGGTGAACTGGTAGCCGTCCGGGTTGACGACCGGGACGAACCAGAGCTCGGTCCGCTTCAGGATCTTGCGAACCCGCTTGCTGTCTGCGTTGTCGAGGTACCAGCGCAGGAGCCGCAGGTCGACCTCGGTGCTGATCCACTCCCGCGCGTGGGTGGTGCCCTGGTAGAGCACCGCCGGCTTCTTCCGCAGCTTCGTCTTCTTCACGTTGCCGGTCACCCGGACCGCGAGGAGCGGCCGGCCCTCGAGGCTCTGGCCGTACACCCGCAGCTGGGCGAGCTTCGAATGGCTCCGAACGAGCTGCCGCACCTCCGCGGCGACTCCATCCGAACCGTCGTAGTCGCGCCAGACGTTGAAGCCGTTGGCGGCCTGCTTGGCGGCGCGCTGGTCCTGGGTGCGGCCCTGGGGGTCGCGGACGACCTCGAGCTGGATGCCCTCGTCCTCGAGGCGTCGCTGCTCCGCCGGCGCCAACACCAGCGCGACCGTCACCCCCTGTGCGCTCTGGCGGACGGGGGTGATGTCGTATCCGCCGTTGGCCAGTGACGCGGCCTTCGCCGGACCGACCGTGGCCTCGAACAGCTCCAGATCTCCGGCCCCGCGGCCGGGTGCGCCGGAACTCGGCACCACCACCACAAGCAGCGTCATTGCTGCCAGGAACGCCAGCGCAGTGAGCCTCTTGAACAACCCCACACTCCCTTCTCTCTACGCGGGCGCCACCCTACCCACTTTCATGTCAGGTTCAAACGCGGTCCCGGGACGGTCCATCGGTGATGGCCGAATGTAGGAGGCCGGGTCAGTCCGCCGGCTCAGAGCTCGTCCGCGACGCCGCTCGGCGAGCCAGAGATCGCAGAGCCAGGCTCCGACGTCGCCCTTCCGCCTCACGATCGCGGGCGAGCGTAACGTTTGAGCGAGATGCACTCGCGGGAGGTCAACTCGATCGGTCGGGCCGGGCGTGAGTTCCTTCGCCGGGAGTCGCCGTGGGCGATCGGCACGGGGATCCTGCTCCTCGCTGTCGCCAGGGGGCTCGTGGGTGACTTCAGCTGGCGCGACGCCGTCGCGGTCGCGGCACTGGTGGCGGTCTATCCGTTCGGCGAGTGGGCGATCCACGTCTACCTGCTCCACGCCAGGCCGTTCCGGATCCGGGGCCGGCAGGTCGACACCATGGCGGCCCGTGCCCACCGTGCCCATCACCAGGAGCCGAACGACCTCGACATGGTCCTCCTCTACTGGTGGCAGGCGGCACTGCTGATGCTGCTCGCGGTGCCCCTCACGGTCGGCCTGGGCGCGGTGATCGTCACCCTGATCGCGGGTCCGGTGCCGTTGGGCGCTCTGATCAGCGCGGGGCTCGCCGGCTTCCTCATGATCTTCCTCTACGAGTGGAGCCACTTCCTGATCCACACGGCGTACCGGCCTCGCTCGGCCGTATACAAGGCGATCTGGGCGAACCATCGCCTCCATCACTTCAAGAACGAGCATTTCTGGCACGGCGTCACCAACAACCTCAGCGACCGCGTTCTGGGCACGAACCCGGACCAGCGGGAGGTGCCGAAATCGAAGACGGCGCGCACGCTCGCGGCTGAATGAGCATCGACGAACGCTGGATCCGCTCGCTGCACGTCGAGGCGATGGGTCACGCGGACCTCCACGGAGGCCACGAGCCGCACGTCCTCTTCCAGGCCTCGACGATCGGAGCGCTGCTCGAGGGCGCCTTCGAGGGCGACGTGAGCTTCGAGGAGCTGGCCCAGCACGGCGACCTCGGGCTGGGCACCGTGAACCACCTGGACGGAGAGATGGTGGCCGTGGACGGCCGCTTCTACCGAGCCGACGTCGAGGGCGGGATTCATGAGCTGCCCTCCTCCGAGCGCACCCCGTTCGCGGTGGTCGTCCCGTTCGAGCCGCGGCTCCACTTCGGCCTCGAGCAGTCGCTCGAGCACGATGCGCTGCTGGCGGCGATCGATCAGCGGATTCCCGCGGACGCCGCCACCGGCGCCGTCCGGATCGATGGGCGATTCGAGCTCGTCGAGGCCCGTTCGGTCCCCCGCCAGGAGCCTCCCTACCGGCCGCTGACAGAGGTCGTCGCGAATCAGCACGTCTTCCGGTTCCACGAGGTCGACGGCTCGATGGTCGGCTTCAGGTTCCCTGCGTACGTCGAAGGCATCGAGGTGAGCGGCTGGCACCTGCACTTCATCAGCGCCGACCGCTCCCGCGGAGGCCACGTCCTGGATTCGCGTTCCTCGTCTCTCCGCGTCGGGCTCGACCCCTCCTCCGAGCTGCACGTCGAGCTCCCCCCGGGGATCCGGCTGAACGACCCAGCCCACGCCGGCAGCACGCACGAGGCGATCGATCGCGTCGAGCACCAGGCGTGAGTCGGCTCTAGTCGGAATTGGGCGGGCTTTTCCCCGCGATATCTGGTTCAATCGGCCCACTAGGGGAAGTTGAGGGTTTCGCCGGGAGAAGG
The DNA here is from genome assembly GCA_035712865.1 of Solirubrobacterales bacterium. Classification (GTDB taxonomy): domain Bacteria; phylum Actinomycetota; class Thermoleophilia; order Solirubrobacterales; family 70-9; genus DASUPK01. Next base: position 3,586 of record DASTAI010000096.1, on the reverse strand, counting down.
ACAGATGTCGGAGTGGTCTCGACTCAGAGTGAAGATTGGGGCGTTGGGAGTCGCCGCGGCTGCGCTCGGCGGCACGGTGCTCGTCGCCTCCGCCCTGGCCTCGCACGACTGTGACCCGGCTCCGACGATCAGCGGAGATCCGATCGTCGGCCACGTCCTCAGCGTTACCTTCACCTCGAAGGACACGGAGGCCGCCACCTCCAGCGACGACTTCGACGGCCTCTACCGCTGGCAGACCTGCGACCCGGCGGTCGCCGACTGCTTCGCGTCCAAGTCGCATAGCGATCCCAATTGGACGGACCTGCCGGCGCCCGATCCGGACGCCCACAACAACCCGACCTACACGATCGTCCCCTCCGACGTGCGGCACTTCATCCGCGTAGAGACCCACGCGAACAGCGAGGGTGCGAAGTGGAGGGCCTCCGAGCCGGTCGGCCCGGTCACCGTCGAGCCCAGGATCGAGCCTCCGCCGCCACTCGAGCCGGAGCACGGCATCTCCTTCCTGGCGCAGACGACCTCCGGCACCGTGACGATCAAGGAGCCCGGCGCCGGCGGCTACACGCCGCTCTCCGGCGAGGAGAAGATCCCCATGGGCAGCACTGTCGACACACGCGGGGGCACAGTGCAGGTGACCGCGGCCGTCGGCGATCTCGGGGACACGACCTCGGACAACTCGGTGAGCTTCTGGGACGGGCTGATCCGGATCGACCAGTCCGGGGACACCAACGCCGTGGCGACTGCCAGGCTCGTGGAGAAGCTCCGCTGCCCGAAGAGGAGGAGAGGCGGCGAGGCGAAGGCCGGCAAGTCCTCCGGCGCGGTGGCGACCAAGTCGGGCAAGCGCCGCCGGCGTGTCTGGGGCAGCGGGCACGGGAACTACAAGACCGCCGGCAGCGGGGGCACCGGCAGCGTCCGCGGCACCACCTGGCTCACCAAGGACACCTGCCGAGGCACGTTCTTCAAGGTCACCGACGGCATCGGGATCACCGTCTTCGACTTCGACCTCGCGCAGTCGTTCGATCTCGGCCCGGGCCAGAGCTACTTCGCGCGCAACCGCTGAGCCGGCCCGATCAGACCGGGGCCCAGACTCTGATCTCCTCCGCGCGGCCGCGGATCGGGAACGAGTCGACGAAGCTGAGCTCGCCGTCGCCCTCGGAGAGGCGCTCACGGGTCGAGTCGGCCACGAACATGCTGTGGCCGCTGCCCTTGGTCATGCCCTCGAGCCGGGCGGCGGTGTTGACGGTGTCGCCGATGGTCGTGAACTCGAGACGCTGTTGCGAGCCGATGTTGCCGGCCATCACCGGGCCGCTGTTGAGGCCGATGCCGATCTGAAACTCGGCGCCGACGTCGTTCTCGTTCATCCACTCGTTTACCTTCGGCAACCGGACCTCGAGCATCTCCCGCGCGGCCGCGAACGCGCGGTCGGCGTGGTCGTTCATCTCGATCGGGGACCCGAAGGTGGCCATGATCCCGTCGCCCATGAAGGAGATCAGCGTGCCGCCGTGGTCCATGACCGCCGCGGTCATCTCCTCGTGGTACGCGTTCAGCACGTCGAGCACCTGGCCGGGGTCGCGGGTCTCCGAGAACGTGGTGAAGCCGCGGATGTCGCTGAAGAGAACGGTGACGTCCATGCGACGGCCCTCGAGCCGCAGGTCGTCGTCGGTGCGTGCCAGGACCTGGCCGACGACCGACTCGGGGACGAAGCGCGCGAAGGTGTCGCGGACGCGGCGGCGGATGAAGGCCTCGCGCACGTAGTAGACGAGCAGCGACCCGACCAGTGAGAGGCCGAGCGCGATCATCGGGTAGAGGACCGGCACGATCGTGCCCGAGTTGAAGGCGAGCTGGCCGAGGACGAGGTAGAGCGCGGCCGCCAGCAGGCCGAGGGCGAGCGAGCGGAGCGGCGAAATCCTATAGCTGGCCAGCGGGGCGATCACCCCCATCAGGGCGATCAGGAAGAGGTCGAAGCCCAGTGGGGTGGATTTGAGCGGGAAGTCGTCGAGCGCCGTCGCGATCGCGTTGGCGTTGATCTCGGCGCCCGACATCAGATCGGTGCGGCTCATGGGCGTCTCGGCGATGTCCTTGAGGGCCGGGTCCGATGCTCCGACGACCACGACCTTGTCATCGAAGGTGCCGGGCGGGAATTGGCCCGTGAGGACGCGCGAAAACGGCACTGCGGGGTAGGTGCCCGGGCCGCCCGCGTAGTCGATCCAGGCGCTGGGGCCGCCCATGTCCTTTTCGGTGATGGTCTTGCCGGAAGCGAGCTCGGCGGCGACCAGCGGGAAGGTCTTCATGTTCCCGACCTCGTAGGGAACCTGGCGGCGGACGCCGTCCGAGTCCTCGCCTATCTGGGTGTTGCCGGCCCGCGCGCCGATGGAGTCGAGGAACTTCTGGCCACCGAAGACCCCGCTGCGGCCCTGCGGATCCGGCTGGCTGTCCGCGAGAACCACCTTGTCCGGGCCGGCGCGGGCGACCGCGCCGGTCAGGGCACCGTCCTGCTTCGGCGTGGTGGGCTGGAGAAACTCGACGTCGTAGGCGATCGCCTTGGGGTTCTCCGCGCTGACCGTGTCGATGACCCGCGCGTGGAGGGAGCGCGGGAATGGGAATCGGACCGGCAGCTCGCGGGAGGTCGTGTCGTCGATCAGGACGAGCACGATGTCGTCTCTCGGCGGCTCGTCCCCGCGGATCGAGAAACGGGTGTCCACGCTCGCCAGCTCGGTGTCGTGGAAGAGGCCCGTCGCGTAGAGAAGGAGGGCGATGCCCGCCGAGGCGATCGCGACCGCCGCCAGCAGATATCCGTAGGACCCGCCCCTAACGACCCGCTTCATATGCCTTCTCCCGCCCCCTTGACGAGGGTTCGACGCAATCTACATCGGGGCGCCCGGATTTGAACCGGGGACCTCTGCCACCCAAAGGCAGCGCGCTACCAGGCTGCGCCACGCCCCGTGGCGAGCGAGTCTAGGGTGTCGCCCCCATGGCAGAGGTGCATCCGCTTCACGCCGTCCACTACGACCTCCATGAGGTCGACATCGCCGACGTCGTCGCCCCGCCCTACGACGTGATCGACGATGCCCAGCGTGCCGAGCTCGCCGCGCGTTCCCCCTACAACGTCGTGGAGCTCGATCTGCCGCGGGATCCCGAGGGCGGAGATCCCTATGAGCACGCCGCCGAGCTCCTCGGACGATGGTCGCAGGAGGGCGTCCTCACCCGGGACTCCGAGCCGACCATCTGGGCGCTCGAGCAGGACTACACGGCCCCCGACGGGTCCCGGCAGACCCGCCGCGGGTTCCTCGCCCGCGTCAAGCTCGCCCCCTACGGGGAGGGAATCAGGCCGCACGAGCGGACCCAGCCGGGCCCGAAGGAGGACCGGCTGCGGCTGACGCGCGCCACGCGCCACAACCTCTCGCCGATCTTCTCGCTTCACCCCGGGGACGCCTGGCCGCACCTCGAGCCGGCGATCGGGGGTGATCCCTGGGGCGAGGTCACGGACGCAGACGGCACCACCCACCGGGTCTGGCCGATTCAGGATGCGGCGATCCACGCGGCCATCGCCGAGGAGCTGCGCGGCGGCGAGCTGCTGATCGCGGACGGG
>DASTAI010000095.1:0-6590 GCA_035712865.1 Solirubrobacterales bacterium | reverse complement strand
CTCCGACACCTTTGCGACGACGTCGTCGCGGAGACCACCGGGGGCCGCCCCGGCGATGCGCGTGTAGACGCCGGGGGAGTCGGGCTCCGCGCAGTGGAAACCCCAGCTCGTGATGCCGACCAATCGGTATCCGCCGCCCTCGAGGGGTGACTCGAGCGGACCGCCGCTGTCGCCCTGGCAGGAGTCCACCCCTCCGTCCCGATAGCCCGCGCAGACCATCGTGGCCGGATCGAATGCGCTGCCGTAGAACTGGCTGGACCCACAGGTGTAGTCGGCGACGATCGGGACGGTTGCCGCACGCAGCGTGTCCACGGTGTCGCCCTGGTAGACGGTGCTCCCCCAGCCACTCACCTCGACGAGGGTGTCCGGGGCCCAGACCGAGGCCTCGTCGTCTCCGGCGAGGGGGATGGTCTGAACGGTGTCGCTGAGCTCGACGGGCGTGCTCAGCACGAGGTAGCCGATGTCGTGCTGGAAGGTGACGGGATCGAAGTTGTCGTCATAGCTGGCGTCGACCACCGAATGCTCGGCGTCGGGCGGAGCGGCCGACAGAGTCGTCTGTCCGAGGACGACGTCGATGTCGTCCGGGTCGACCTGCTTGGTGCCGTCGCCGCCCGGATCCCCGGGAAGGCACTCGTTCACGTCCCCACCGGGGTCACAGTCGGGATCGTTGTTGTCGAGGCAATGAGCCGCGGTGAGCACGATCGACGAGGTGATCAGCGACCCGCCGCAGAACTGGCGATCGTGGTTGTTGCCGGTCGCCTTGTCGGGACTGATCACGATCGCCGCCTGCCAGGGGTACTGCTCCACCGTGGTGCCGGAACCGCCCACGATTCGAGGTTCGATCGACTGCGCCTGAGCGACGGTTGGTAGAGCGCAGAGTCCGAGACCGAGGCAGGCCAAGGCGGCGATTTTGCTCCTCGCCATCGCCCCATTGAATCGGATCTCGCGGGCGAATTCTTGAGAAAACCGTTACCCGATACTTACCATGCGCTCGATCGGGAGCTTCGCCCGCTCCGCGATCTCGGCGGGGACCTTGACCTCGTAACGGAACTCGCGCAAGGAGTCGCGGACCTTCGGCAGCGTGATCATCTTCATGTACTTGCAGAACGCCATCCGGTTGGCCTCGATCAGGGTGGCGCCGGGCGCGGCCTGCTGGAGCGGGTAGAGCATCCCGTTCTCAGTGGCGACGATGTACTCGCCGTCGGGGTGCCGCTCCATGTAGTTGAGCATCCCGCCGGTGGAGAGCATCTGCACGCCCTCCGGGTCGATGTCACCGGAGGCGACGTACTCCATCGCCTGCGTGGCGCAGCCGCACTCGGGATGGATCAGGAATTCGGCGTTCGGGTGTTCGTCGCGGACGGTCTTGATGTCGGTGGGGCGGATGCCGGCGTGGACGTGGCACTCGCCGTCCCAGATGTGGAAACGGGCGCGCCGCTCGGGGTCGTCCTTGATGCCGGTCTCACGCTCGACGAACGCACCGAGCCACATGTCGGGGCCGAAGAGGATCTCCGTGTCGGGGCCATGCTCGCGGAGGATGTGCTCGACGACCGAGACCGCGTTGCCCGAGGTGCAGCAGTAGTCCGTCTCGGCCTTCACCTCGGCCGAGGTGTTGACGTACATGACGACCACGGCACCCGGGTGCTCGGCCTTCCAGGCCCGCAGCTGGTCCGCGGTGATCGACTCGGCGAGAGAGCAGCCGGCGCCGAGATCGGCGATCAGCACCGTCTTGTCGGGACAGAGCACCGAGGCGGTCTCGGCCATGAAGTGGACGCCGCAGAACTCGATCACCTCGGCGTCGGTCTTCGCGGCCTGCCGGGAGAGGCCCAGCGAGTCGCCGACGAAATCGGCGACGTCCTGGAGCTCAGGCAGCTGGTAGTTGTGGGCGAGGATCACGGCGTCCCGCTCGGCGGCGAGCGCCTTGACCTCCGCGCTGAGGTTGGCGATCTCCTCCTCGCTCAGCTTGGCGGGAAGCTCGTTGACGGTAGGAAGCTCAAGCACGGCGAGCCGCTCCTTGTCGTTTGGATGTTCGCCTTCCCGGCGCCCTTTTGAATCCCTGGGCCCTCGAGAGAGGCGAATGAACTGACCAAAGGTTAGCGCCAGCCGGGCCTACCCTTGGATAGGTGCCAGAGCTACCCGAAGTCGAGACCACCGCTCGCCGCCTGAGCAGCCAGCTGGAGGGGGCGGAGGTGGAGTCGGCCCTCGCGGCCGGCGTCGCCACCCTGAAGACGTTCGAGCCGAGCCTCGACGCGCTCACGGGCGCCCGCATCGACGGCGTGCGGCGCATCGGCAAGATGCTCGCGGTCGACTTCGACCCTTCGCCCACGGACGGCGGCGAGCCGCTCACCCTCCTGATTCACCTGATGTCCGCCGGGCGGCTGCAGCTCTTCGAAAAGCGGGCCTCGCTGCGTGACCGCCGTTCGCGGCTGCTGGTGCGGATCGCCGACGGCAGGGAGCTGCGCCTGCGCGAGTTCGGCACCAAGCAGTCGGCCTGGGCCAAGCTCCTGCCGCGCGACGAGGTCGAGGAGGACGAGATGATCGCCACCCTGGGGCCGGATGCCTGGCCGGCGCCGTCCGTCGAGGAGCTGACTGAGCGGCTCGATCAGCCCCGCCACCTCCATCCCCTGCTTCGTGATCAGCGCACGATCGCCGGGATCGGCCGCTCGTGGGTCGACGAGATCCTCTGGGAGGCGCGCCTCTCGCCGTTCAAGAAGGGCTCCGAGCTGCGCGGCGAGGAGATCAAGCGGATCCACGACGCGCTGCACGTGCTCGGCGACGCCCTCGATCACTACGAGGAGGTGATCGGCGACGACATCCCCGACAAGATGCCGATGCCCCTCAAGGTGCACCGCCGTGAGGGCGAGCCGTGCCCGCGCTGCGGGACCACGATCGAGGCCGTCTTCTTCTCGGAGCACCAGATGAACTACTGCCCCGAGGAACAGACCGAGGGCCGGATCCTCAAGGACCGGCGCCTCTCGCGGCTTCTGAAGTAGCTAGCGGCCGATCGCGCGGCGAACCACCGCGCGGCCGATCGTCAGTGGATGGGAGATCAGCGTCTCGACCCTCCCGGTGAGGCTGGTCGGGTCACGCGCGATACCGAGCTGCTCGAGGACGGTGAGCTGGTCGAAGTAGACCCGCTCGCAGAGAAGCCGGTCGTCCTCGAAGATGAACATGGCGAGGATCCTGAGCTCATACTCGTGGCCGGTCGGCGGCAGGCTGCGGAGAGGTCCCTTGTGGGTACCGCGGATGATCGCCTCAACGAGCACCGCGTCGTCGGCGTGGTGCAGCGAGATCAGCTCGTTCCGCTGGTCGGGAAAAGCGGTGCGGCTCTCCTCGAAGTAGGCGGCCACCTCCTCAGGGCCGTCGTGGACCTCGCCGGTGGCGATCAGCTCGTAGCGCGGGTGGTCGAAGGTGTCGAGCGTGACGTCGAACTCGTGCCGGTTCTCCGACTCCATGTGCTCCCGGACGATCTCCTCGCGCTTCTCCCGCATCGCGTCTGTGGGCGGCATGGACGGACCCTATAGCTGCATGGTCATGCTCAGGTCCAGCGCGGGAGCGGAGTGCGTGAGGGCGCCCACGGAGACGTAGTCGACGCCGGTCTCGGCGATCTCGCGGACGTTCACCAGCGTGATGCCCCCGGACGCCTCCAGCTCCGGGCGCCCGGCGGAGCCGCGGTCGGAGACCGCCTGGCGAAGCTCGACCGGACTCATGTTGTCGAGGAGCAGACGGTCCGCGCCGGCCTCCGTCGCCTCACGGACCTCGTCCAGGTCCCGGCATTCGACCTCCACGGAGAGGTCCGGCTTCGCCGCGCGCGCCTTCCTCACCGCCTCCCCCACCCCCCCCGCTATCGCCGCGTGGTTCTCCTTGATCAGGATCGCGTCGTAGAGGCCCATCCGGTGGTTGGTTCCCCCGCCCGCCGAGACCGCCGCCTTCTCGAGGGCGCGCAATCCCGGCAGGGTCTTCCTCGTGTCGAGGACCCGGGCCCCCGTGAGCTCCACCCGGTCCACGAACCTCGCCGTCTGCGTGGCCACCCCGGAGAGATGGCAGAGGAAGTTGAGCGCGGTGCGCTCTGCCGCCAGCAGCGACCGGGCCGGGCCGCCGATCGTGGCCACGGCCAGGGGCACGTCGTCGTGCCACTCCGACTCCGCCGCCTGCGGCTCCAGCGCCCCGGCCTCGGTCTGCCGAAAGACCTCTGCCGCAACATCCAGTCCGAAGATGATCCCCGGCTCCTTCTGGGTGATGGTCGCGCCCCCGGTCGCATCGGCCGGGACCACCGCCTTGGCCGTGACGTCGCCCGGCCCGAGGTCCTCGAGGAGGGCCCGGGCGACCAGCTCGCGCGTATCGGAGTCGACCTCCACGTCCCGACAGTCTCACGAATGGGCGGTGTGCGACGTTTATCGGGCAGATGTCGAATGAATCGCTACCGCCCTTCCAGGAGCTGCTCGACGAGCACGGCTCCGACGTCCTCGGCTACCTCGTCGCGACCGTCGGGCCGCACGACGCCGAGGACGTCTTCCAGGAGACCTTCATCGCCGCCCTGCGCGCCTACGAGGGCCTGGAGCATGCACGCAACCTGCATTCCTGGCTGCTCACGATCGCCCACAACAAGGCCATCGACCACCACCGCAGCCGCTCACGGCGCGCGGTCCCGGCGGGGGACGCCGAGGAGGTGGCGGGATCCGTCCCCAGCTCCAGCTTCAAGCCGGACGAGGCCGTCACGAAGCGCGACCCGGATCTTTGGCGGGCGGTCAGCACGCTGCCCCCAAAGCAGCGGAGCGCCGTCGTCCTCCGCTACGCCACCGATATGTCTTATTCAGCCATCGCGCGGGCCATGGACAGCTCCGAAGCGGCAGCCCGCCGCAACGTCCACGAGGGCCTGCAGAAGCTCAGAGGTGAGTTCGCATGAATCCATTGACCGAAAAGCAGCTCGAGAAGATGTTGCGACAGGCGCCGTCGGACGCTGATCTCGACCGCGCGGTGCAGGGTCTGCTGGCCCGGGCCGAGCGCGACGGTCTGATCGACATCGCCTTCGCCGAAGTCGATTCGCCGTATGGCGAGCTGCTCGTCGCCCGCACCGATCGCGGGGTCGTTCGCCTGGCACTGCCCACCGAGCGTGGCCGCGAGCGCCCTCGCGACGAGGTGCTCGAGGAGCTCGCCGCGAGCGTCTCGCCGCGAATCATGGAGTCGCCGAAGCGGCTGGACGAGGAGCGCCGGGAGCTCGAGGAGTACTTCGAGGGCCGCCGCCGTGAGTTCGATGTCCCGGTCGACTGGAGCCTGACGTCTCCCGGCTTCCGCAGCCGAGCGCTCCACGCCGTCGCCCGGATCCCCTACGGCAGTACCAAGACCTACGCCGAGATCGCCAAGTCCGCAGGCAACCCCCGTGCCTTCCGGGCCGCCGGCACCGCCTGCGGCCAGAACCCGATCCCGCTGATCGTCCCCTGCCACCGGGTGATCCAGTCAGGGGGCGGGATCGGCCAGTACGGCGGCGGCGCCGAGATGAAGCGGGGACTCCTCGACCTCGAGGGCACGTTCAACGGTTAGGTCGGTATCGGCCCCTGCAGGCTCACCCAGGGGAGCAGCAGGTCCCAGGTTCCCGGCAGGAAGCTGATCACGATCACGACGATCAGCGCGACCGCCACAGCGACCAGCGCCAGGTTGCGCTGGACGATGTCGCCCTTCTGGTCGGCGAAGTAGGCGAACAGCCCTGCACCGCCGAGCCGCACCCCGGGCACTTCAAGAGGGGAACACCGCCATCGTGGCCGTGAAGCCGTGCAGGAAGTTGCGACCGCCGACAGGACCGATCTCGCCGGCGCAGAAGAAGCCGGCGGTCGGCGCACCGAGCGCATCCTCGATCGCGCCCGCGTCGTGGTCCGGGACGTCGAACATGTGAGAGCCCCGGCCATTGCAGGTGAAGAGGAGAGCCCCGGCCGCGCCGTCTGGGCCGAGCGCCTGGGCCTGGGCACGAAGCGCGCCGCGCAGATCCTCGTCCGCCGAGGCGGCATCGCGCACCTGGAGGCGCACGGTCTGGCCGACCCGAACCCGCTCCCCGATCGCGATCGCTCCCGAGTCGCGGTCGGCGCCGATGATCGGGCGCACCAGGAAGTCTCCGCGGTCGTACTCGGGGCGGTTCTCGTCGATGACGAGCCCGATAAGGACGCCCGAGGACGCGAGATCGCGCTCCTCGTCCGGAAGCTCGGCCATCACCTCCCCCAGCCGCTCCATCGCGGGCTTCGAGGCCAGTTCCCCGATCACGTTCGCCTCGGCCTTCGTGATCGTCATCTCAGGGCCAACCGGGCCCGCGCCCTGCGAGACGCACGGCAGGACCTCGAGGCCGCGCATCCGCACCGCGACCGCGCCGTCGGTGTGAACGTCCCCGTCGCGGAGCAGAACCGCCCCGCCGGCGAAGGACGCACTGGCGAGCCCGCCCAGCACCGGGGCCCGCGGACGCGAGCGCTCCAACGTCGCGAGGAGCTCCTCGGCCGGGAAGCTGAACGGGTCGCAGAGCGCGATCACCGATTCGCTGGGCTCGGCGGCCTCATCCGCCGGCATCGCCAGCGATTCGGGCAGGCCGAGAAGGCGGAAGCCGTCACCCT
>DASTAI010000094.1:0-2476 GCA_035712865.1 Solirubrobacterales bacterium | reverse complement strand
CAGGCGGGAACTTCGGCGCGCCCCCGAAGCCTCCGTTGGCGCGGTCGAATCCCGACTCCAGCCCCGAGATCGCCCGGGTCAGGATCGACTCGTCGAGAGGCTCCTGCGACTGCTCGACCCTGCCGACGGCGCGGAGGGACTCGCGGATCCGTGCCGACGCCTCGCGCAGTTCCTCGCGTTGGTTGCGGTAGGCGCCGGTGGTCGCCTCGAGCACCTGCTTGAAGCTCGGCATTCCCTGACGGGGCTCGGGCGGGAAATAGGTGCCGCCGTAGAAGGGCACGCCCTCGGAGTCGAGGAAGACGGTGAGCGGCCAGCCGCCCTGGCCGGTCATCCCCTGGACCGCCTCCATGTAGATGTCGTCGACGTCCGGTCGCTCCTCTCGATCGACCTTGATCGGGACGAAGTTCGCGTTCATCAGGGCGGCCGTCTCCTCGTCCTCGAAAGACTCGCGCTCCATCACGTGGCACCAGTGGCACGCCGAGTACCCGATCGAGAGGAGGATCGGCTTGTCCTCCCGCGACGCTCGCTCGAGGGCCTCGGGACCCCACGGCTGCCAGTCGACCGGGTTGTCCTTGTGCTGCAGGAGGTAGGGACTGGTTTCCTCGGCGAGCCGGTTGGCCATCTCTTCGAGAGTACTCGGAGCGTCTCGTCTGGCCGGAGCCGTCCCCATATGATGCGGACGCGTCTACGAGGAGAGGTCGATGAAGGACCTGACGGTGATCATGGACGACCAGCCGGGGAAGCTGGCGGACCTCGGCGAGGCGACCGGCAGGGCGGGGGTGAACATCGCCGGTCTCTGCGCGATGGTGGGGGACGGCAGGGGTTTCATCCACCTCCTGGTGGACGACGCCGATTTGGCCCGCGAGGCTCTCGAGTACGCCGGGATCTCCGTCGCCGATGAGCGCGAGGCGGTGGTCGTCGACCTCCACGACAAGCCGGGGGCGATGGGTGAGGTGGCGCGGGACCTGGCCGAGGCGGGCGTCAACATCGACGTCGCCTACACGATCTTCACCGGGGTGCGGCTGGTGATTCTCACCGAGGACGTCGATGCCGCCCGGCAGGCGCTCGCCGGGAACGGCGCCGCGGGCTAGGCACAGACGCGAACGACCCCGAAGGGGCCGCCAGTGGAGTGGCCGCCTCCGGCGTCCCTGCTACGGGCAGCGAGCGAGCGTGTTCCGGCCCGAGCCGCCATTGCAGCGATCCCTCTTCTTACCGCCGTTCAGGAAGACCGCCCGGCACCTTGCCGGCTGAGCACGAATGCGGGACTCCTTCGATGGGGTTGGAACTCGATCTGCGCGGGTAGCCCGTGACGGGACAGGGAGGCAACCGACTCCGATCAAGGAAGGAGAGGAGACATGTCCATCATCACGATCCTGATCATCATCGTTCTCGTGCTGCTCGCGCTCTACCTCGTCAGGCGAGTCGTCTAGCGCTACGAGCCGGAGACGTCGGACGCGAAGGCCTCGAAGGCGGCCACGTAGCGATCGATGTGCTCCTGCTCGTGGGCGATCGAGAGCGTCCACTCCTCCTCGACGCCGGGGGTCATGAAGATGCCGTGATTCATGTGGTAGAGCCAGGCGAGGGTGGAGAGCTCCGCGTCGACCTTGGTGAGGTAGTCGCGGTACTCGTAGATCGGCTCGGGGGCGAAGATCACGCAGCCCTTCGCGCCGAGGCCCTGCGTATACGCCGGTAGCCCGTACTTCTCGATCACCTCGTCGCAGCGCGCCATCAGCGCGTCGTTGGTCTCCTCGAGCTGGTCGTAGACGTCGGGCGTCAGGACCTTGGTCAGCGTGGCCTCCGATGCCGCCATCACCAGTGGGTTGCCGTTGAAGGTGCCGATCTGGTGGACCTTGTCCGAGGCGACGACCTCGCCCAGGTCGGCTGTCATCCCGATCGCCCCGCCCGGGTAGCCACCGCAGATCGCTTTGGCGAGACAGATCATGTCCGGCTTGACGCCGAAGCGGTGGGTGGCGCCGCCGTAGGCGATCGTCGCGCCGGTCTTCACCTCGTCGAAGATCAGCTGGACGCCGTGCTCGGTGCAGAGCTCGCGAACGCGCTCGAGGTACCCGTCCTTGGGCGGGATGATGTTGATGTTCATCATCGCCGGCTCGATGATCAGGCCGGCCACCTTCCCCTGATGCCTCTTCAGCGTCGCCTCGAGGAGATCGGCGTCGTTGAAGGGCACCGGCACGGTGAGCTCGACCACCGCCTGGGGATAGCCCGAGCCGAACGGGACCGGGTTCGGGTTCTCGCGCGGGCCCAGCTCCTCGAGGTCGGGGTAGCAGGAGACCATCACCGCGTCGTGGTGACCGTCGTACGAGCCCTCGATCTTGATGATCAGGTCCCGGTCGGTGGCGCCGCGCGCGAGGTGAATCGCGGACATCGTGGACTCGGTGCCGGAGTTCGAGAAGCGCCACTGCGGCAGGCCGAAGCGCTCGACCAGATTCTGCGCGGAGACGATCGACCCGTTGGTCGG
>DASTAI010000093.1:0-2316 GCA_035712865.1 Solirubrobacterales bacterium | reverse complement strand
GAGACCACCGCGACCGCCGCGCATCTGCCCGCCTGGAGCCGAGCAGTCCGCTCGGCGATCTGCTCGCGCATGTCGGCGACGTCGACCTGGGTGACCTCGCCGGATCCCTCGAAGAGCCGCATCGCGGACTCCGGCTCGTCGGTGTGAATGTGGATCTTGAGCGTCGCCTCGTCGCCCACGACCAGCACGGAATCGCCCAGCTCCTCCAGGCGCGGAACGAAGGACCTGCTCTCGAGGCCGGAGTCCGTGACGATGAAGTTCGTGCAGTAGCGGAAGCGGCTGTCCTCGTGATGCGGCCGAGTGGCGCTCGCCGGTGCGTGGTGCTGCAGCTCGGAGTCCGCGGCCGGGTCGCCCCGTAGGCCCGCGACGACGCCGGCGAGGATCACGACCAGGCCGTAGGCGCCCGCGTCGACGACACCGGACTCCCGCAGGATCTCGAGCTGCTCGGGAGTGCGCTCCACGGCGGCCTCGCCCTCCCGCACAGCATCCTCGAGGAGCTCGGCCAGCAGCGCATCCTGCTCCCCGGGACTCGCGTTGGGCGAGAGGCGGATCGCATCCATGTGGGCGAGGCGCCGGGAGATCGAGTGCGCCATCTCGCGAAAGACGGTCAGCATGGTTCCCTCGGACGGCTCCCGCACCGACTCGTAGGCGGCGTCCGCCGCGCGGGCGAATGCCGCCGCGACCAGCATCGGGTCGACCAGCTCCCCTGGGCGGCTGGCGAGTTCCTCCGCCGCGCCGCGGACGATTTGGCTGAGGATCACGCCGGAGTTACCCCGCGCGCCCATCAGGGCCGCCCGGGCGAGCGCGTTGACCAGCTCCGTCCGGCCGATCTCGTCCACCATCTGGCCGTCGAGCCGGTCGAGCTCGTCGCTCACCGCGCGGAGCGTGAGCGCCATGTTGTCGCCGGTGTCGCCGTCAGCGACGGGGAAGACGTTGAGGTCGTTGACCTCCTGGCGCCGCTCCTCGAGATGGGTGGCGGCAGCGCTGACGACTCGCCGGAATCGCTCTATCGAGGGATCGGCCATGCGGGGACCCGCAAACCCTAGTCCCCGAGGCGATCGGGTGAAGGTTGCAAGGCCGCCCGGCGGCCGCTAGGCGGCCTTGGTGACCTTGTTCGACTTCAGGCAGCGCGCACAGACGTAGACGCGGCGGGTGCGGCCGCTGTCCTCCTGGATGCGGACCTTTTGGAGGTTCGGGTTGAAGCGCCGCCGGGTCGCGACCATCGAGTGGCTGCGCGAATTGCCGAAGGCGGGGCGCTTGCCGCAGCTGTGACAGACCTTTGCCATCGGCCGGCCAGCATAGCTGGCCGGATGTCTGTTCGGCCGCGGTGTTGGTGACGGCCGGTGATGGCGAAGCCGTCTACAGCGAATCCTTGAGCAGCGACATCCGCATGGCGACGATCGCCGCTCCCCGCCCCTGGTCGCGCTTGTCACCGCCAGACCGGGCGAGGGCCTGGTCCATGTTCTCGGCGGTGATCACGCCGAAGGCACAGGGGACGCCGGTGTCGAGCTGAACGCGCTGTGTCCCGGAGGCGACCTCGTTGGTGACGTGGTCGTAGTGGCTGGTCTCGCCCCGGATCACCACACCGAGGCAGGCGATCGCGGCGAAGCGCCCCGACTCGGCGCAGAGCTTCGCCGCGAAGGGCAGCTCGAAGGCGCCCGGGACGCGATACGTGTGGACGGACGCCTCGCTGACGCCACCCAGGGCGAACCCCTCGGCGGCTCCGTTCAGAAGCCGCTCGGCGATGTCCTCGTAGAAGGTCGCAACGCAGGCCGCGAACTCGCTGGCGGCCAGCACCTCGCGCTCATCATCGGTGAACTCCTCGTAGGAGTGCTCGTCAGTCACCGGGCGGATAGTCCCGGCTCGTGCCCTCCCGGCGGTTCTCCTCGTCCTTGCGGTGCTCCTCGTGGAGCAGCTGCTCGTCGAGGGGCAGGCCCTGGTGGTGGAGCGCGTGACCCATCCGGTCCCGCTTCGCCCGCAGGTAGGCCTCGTTGTGCGGGTTGGGGACGGACTGGATCGGCACCTGATCGGTGACCGAGAGGCCGTAGCCCTCGAGGCCGAGGATCTTCTTCGGGTTGTTCGTCAGGATCCGGATGCTCGAAAGCCCGAGGTCGACCAGGATCTGGGCGCCGATCCCGTAGTCGCGCAGGTCGGCCGGCAGCCCGAGCTTGAGGTTGGCATCGACGGTGTCGAGGCCCTCCTCCTGGAGCCTGTAGGCGCGAAGCTTGTTCAACAGGCCGATGCCGCGTCCCTCCTGCGAGAGGTAGAGGAGGACCCCCTTCCCCTCCTCCTCGATCATCGCCAGCGCGGCCTCCA
>DASTAI010000092.1:0-3059 GCA_035712865.1 Solirubrobacterales bacterium | reverse complement strand
GCAGGCTCGCGCCCGGGTTGTCGGCGGCGATCGCGGGATCGTTCCACTTGGTGATCTCACCCCTGAAGATCTTCGCGGTCGTCTCAGGCGACAGCTGGAGATCCTGGACGTCGGGAAGTTTGTAGATGATCGCGATCGCCGAGAGGTAGTTCGGGATCTGGATCAGCTCGCCACCCTCGCCCGAGCATCGCTGAGTCGCCTTCGGCAGCTCCTCCTCGTCGAATGGAGAGTCGCTGCCGGCGAAGGCGGTCTGGCCGCCGGCGATGAACTGGTCGCGCCCGCCTCCGGACCCGATCGGGTCATAGGAGATCGTGGCGCCGGAGTTGTCGTTCTCGAACTGGGCCACCCACGCCTCCTGGGCGGCCTGCTGGGCGCTGGACCCGGCGCCGGCGATGTTGCCCGAGGCGCCTGATCCGCCGCCGCCTCCGTTGTCGTCGCTCCCTCCGCATGCGGCAACGCCTCCGGCCAGGAGCGCCGAGGCAGCCAGCGCGGCCCAAAGCTTCGATGACATTGGATTGCTCTCCTTTGTCTGTTGTTTGGAGTGGGAACGAGCGGGTTACCCGGCTCCCAGTGAGGCGCGTCACCCTCGCAGCGACACCGGTGAATCTTGTTACCGCCGTGTGGCTCGTTTGTAAAAAGGATGTAACCGCGGCACAGCAGATGAGCCCGGATGGGCCGGATCAGGACTGCGGCGAGAAGCGGTAGCCGATGCCGGTGTGCGTGTGGATGAACCGGCGGCCGGGGAGAGCGCGGCTGAGCTTCGCGCGCAGCCTGCCCACATAGACGTCGACGGAGCGATCGCTCTTCTTGTAGTCGCGTCCCCAAACGGTCCGGTAGAGCTCCTCGCGGGTCATGACACGCTCGGCGTTGTGGGCGAGCTCCGAGAGGAGCTGGAGCTCCCGCACGGTCAGGATCAATGGCCTCCCGTCGACGAGGGCGGCGTGGTCGGCGGGCCTGATCTCGAGCCGCCCGGCGTACACGGGCGTCTGATCCTGGCCGGCCAGGGGAATGGTTGACGGCGGCGACGGGCCGCCGTTTTGCCCTTCCATGGCGTTGCAGCTTCTACGCTCGCCCCCGGAAAGTAGTTACCTTCGGGTGAACTTCCGGTGAACGAGATGTAACGCGGGTTCTAGCTCTACTGGAGGTCGACGGTTGCGGCCTCGCGCCTGAGCGCACCGGCCTCCGCCGGCTCCTCCGCCATGACCGGGAGCTCGGGCTCCGGGATCGTCCCCACAGACTCGGGGTCGAAGCGGTAACCGATCCCGAAGTGCGTGTGGATGTAGCGCCAGTTCGCCGAGTGGCGCTGGAGCTTCTGCCGCAGCTTGCGCACGAAGACGTCGACCGAACGGTCGCCGTGGGCCATCGCGTAGCCCCAGACCTTCTGATAGATCTCCTCACGCTCGATCACCTGACCGTGAGCCTCCGCGAGCAGCTGGAGCAGCTCGAACTCGCGGCGGGTGAGGCCGATGCTCTGGCCGCTGACGAACGCCTGGTACTGATCCGGCCGGATCTCGAGCTCGCCGGAGACGAGTGGGCCGACGTCCTCACGGGCCGTGGCGCGCTTGCGCCTGCGGACCACGGCCTCGATCCGGGCCATGACCTCCTCGGGGTGGGACGGCTTGCCGATCCAGTCATCGGCGCCGAGCCGCAGGCCCCTGACCCGCTGGGCGACCGTTGACTGCGAGGTGCAGACGAGCACGCCGAGCCCGGGGATCGCGCCGCAGACCCGCTCCAGGAAATCCCAGCCCTGCGGGCCGAGGACGGACAGGTCGACCAGGACGGCGTTGAGCTTCATCGCCACCAGTTCCTCCACCGGGACGCTGCCGGCGAGCACGCGATGCTCCCAGCCCGCGCCCTCGAGGCGCTTGCTCAGGACCGTGAGGAACGAGCTGTCGGTGTCGATCACCGCCAGCCTTATGCCTGCTTGGTTCGTCATCGAGCCCCTCTCTCGCACTCGGCGCCTACCCCATGGCCGAGATCAACGTGCTTGGTCGCGTAGATGATACGTCCAGGGTCGGCGCAGCACAGTTCCGCCCGCAGGCGGTTCACCGGTTTTTCACAAGCAAATGGCGCATAAATGGACCACCGGGAAGCTATCGGGATCTTCACACCTGGGCCCGGCGCGACGACGAGACTCTCGCTCACTTTCGAGATTCCTCTCTCGTCAGCGCGCGCGACCCCTTCCCTGCCCCGGGTCGCGCGCTTTTTTTTGGGGATTTGACGACCCAGCCGTGTGTAATGAAGCCGATGGCACACGGCCATACCCACGACTTCGCTGACGCGGACGCGAGACGCCTGGGGGGAGCGCTCGCCCTGATCGTCGCGTTCATGGTGGCCGAGGTGGTCGCCGGGATCCTCGCCTCCTCCCTCGCACTGATCTCGGACGCCGGCCACATGCTCACCGACGCCGTGGCCATCGCCCTCGCGCTGGCGGCGCTCCGCCTCGCCCAGCGGCCGCCCGCCGGCAGCTTCACCTACGGGCTGCAACGGGCCGAGATCCTCTCGGCGCAGATCAACGGGATCACGCTGCTCCTGCTCGGCGCGCTCATCACCTACGAGGGCATCCGGCGGCTGATCGATCCACCCGAGGTCGAGGGCGGGCTCGTCGTCGTCGTGGCCCTGATCGGGATCGTCCTGAACCTGGTCGCCGCACGGATGCTCGCCGGCGCGGAGCGGCGGAGCCTCAACGTCGAGGGCGCCTTCCTCCACATCGTCACCGACCTCTTCGCCTTCGTCGCCACCGCGATCGCTGGTGCCCTGATCCTCATCTGGGGGCTCGATCGCGCCGACGGCATCGCCTCGATCCTGATCGCGGCGCTGATGTTCTGGGCCGCCTACGGCCTGCTGCGCGAGTCGGGCCGCGTCTTCATGGAGGCGGCCCCGAAGGGCCTCGACCCGGAGGCGATCGGCAAGGCGCTGGTCGAGGAAGCCGGGGTGGTCGAGGTGCACGACCTGCACGTCTGGGAGGTGACCACCGGCATGCCGGCGATCTCCGCGCACATGATCGTCAGGGAGGACGCCGACTGCCACGAGGCCCGCTGGCGCGCCGCGCGCCTGCT
>DASTAI010000091.1:0-3024 GCA_035712865.1 Solirubrobacterales bacterium | reverse complement strand
GGCCTGCTCTTGCTCCTCTCCCTGCCGCTCATCGACCTGCCGGGACCCTTCCTGCTACTCGCCGCGATGCCGTGCGGGATCAACACCCTGCTGGTCGCGCACGTGTACGGGCTCGACTCGAAGCTGGCGGCGCAGGCCGTTGCCTGGACCACAGCCGTCGCGGTCGCAGCCGTCCTGATCGCCGAGCCGATCTGGGGATAGGCGCCGCTCGATCCGGCGAAATCCCGGCCCGGAGCATCGGACAGGCGGTCTAGGATGGCCAACCCGTGCGCTACCCCGTCGAGGCATTCACGGAGGAGGAACGCCGCCTCCTCTCCCCCCACTTCACCAACCTCGACCGGCCCGTCTTCGCCCTCGTCAACCTGCCGGAGACGATCAAGGGAGCGCTCTTCGCCCGCTACTCCCGCTACGCCGGGACGCTGCGCCGCCTCTATCTCGAGGAGTTCGCGGCCGACGTCCCGGAGGGCGGGAGGCCATTCGAGGGTGAGGAGGGCGAGCGCGCGGCCGGCCTCTACGAGCGCGTCTTCATGGGCTACGGCGACGACTCGATCGCGCAGGTGGGTGGCGCGCACGTCGCCTGCGAGTGGGTCTCGAACATCCTCACCAAGGTCCTGCAGCGCGGCCGCCTCGCCGCCTACCTCGAGCAGTCCACCCGCTACATCCCCTACGACCAGCCGCTGCCCGAGTCTGCGGGCGGGGGATTCCGCTTCTACCGCGACGACGAGCTCGGCCCGGAGTACGCCCGGGCGATGGACGAGCTGTTCGGGATCTACTCACGCTCTCTCGCCGAGGTGCAGGAGTGGGCGGCCGAGCGCTGGCCACGGGGTGAGGAACCGGAGGCGGCCTGGGAGCGCTCGATCAAGGCCAAGGCGCTCGACCTCCTGCGCGGGCTGCTTCCGGCCTCGACCCTGAGCCACGTCGGGATCTTCGCCTCGGGTCAGGCGTACGAGCAGATGCTCCTGCGGATGCTGGCCTCGCCCCTGCCGGAGTCGAGGCACTTCGCCACGATGATCCTCGAGGAGCTCAAGAAGGTGATGCCGAGCTTCGTCGCCCGGGTCGAGCGCCCGGACCGCGGCGGGGAGTGGATCTCCTACCTGGAGGGCCGCCGGGAGGCGGCGGAGCGCTGGGTCGCCCGCATGGGCCTCGACCGCTCCGAGGGCGACGAGATGGCGCCGTCGGTCGAGCTGATCGACGTCGACGGCTCCGAGGAGGAGCTGATCGCCGCCTCGCTCTTCGAGTCCGCCGGCAGCTCGGAGCGCGCGATCCTCGACCGCGCCAGAGCGCTGCCGCCCGACGAACAGGCGGAGATCATCGCCGACCTCGCCGGGGAGCGCCCCAACCGGCGGCACCGCCCCGGACGCGGCTGGGAGGCCGTTCGCTACCGCTTCGAGATCGTCTCCGACTACGGCGGTTTCAGAGACCTGCAGCGCCACCGGATGCTGACCTGCCAGTGGCAGCGGCTCAGCCCGGATCTCGGCGCCGGGATCCCGGACGAGGTCCGCGAGGCCGGTGCGGGAGCCGAGTACGAGCGCGCCCTGGAGATCTCACGGACCGAGCACAACCGTCTGGCCGACGCGGGGATGGCGAACGCCGCGCCCTACGCGCTCTGCCTCGGGTATCGGATCCGCTACCTCCTGGACCTCAACGCTCGGGAGGCGATGCACCTGATCGAGCTGCGCTCCGGCCGTGAGGGACACCCCACCTACAGGGCGGTCGCCCAGGCGATGCACGAGCGGATCGCCTCGGTGCATCCCGCCATCGCCGCGGCCATGACCCACGTGGACGCCTCGACCGAGCCCCGTCTCGAGCGCATCATGAGCGAGATCCGGACCCACCGGAAGCGAGTCGCCGCCGACGGGGAGCCGGCCGCCTCGGACACCCCGCCGGGCGTCAGCGCCCTGGGCTAGAGGGCGCAATCCAAGAATCCCGACATTTCGTAGTTGACTACGAGTCAATGCCACGTACGATGCGGTGGATGAAGGGAAGGAGGGCCCTGGCGGGCGGGATGTTCGTTCTCGCGTTGAGCTGCGCGATTCCGGCAATCTCGGCCGCGCAGGACGCCGGCACGACCACCGAAGCCACCACGACCACTACGACGACGCCGGCTGCTCCGGCGCCGACGCCCCCTGTGCCGCCGGCCGACAAGCCGAACAAGCCCGCAGCGCCTGCCACGTCGCCGGCGGGCTCGGGGGCGGAGACCTCCACCCAGCCGCAGGATGCATCTGCGACCGTCCCGGCCCCTGCCGCCGGCGCGTCGAGCACCGCGGCGCCGAAGGCGCGCAAGTCCGCATCTGCCTCGGTGACCATGGGTGACCTCTTCTTCTCGCCCGCCTCGGTGACGGTGGCCGTCGGCGACACCGTCACCTGGCGCAACACCGGCCAGGCTCCGCACAACGCCACCGCCGACGACGGCAGCTTCAAGACCCCCACCATCGAGAACGGCCAGAGCGCGTCGCATACCTTCAACCAGGCCGGGACCTTCAGCTACATCTGCACGATCCACCCGCAGATGAAGGGCACGATCCGGGTGCTGGCCTCGGACAACGGAGGCGGCGGGGGCGGTGGGGGCACTGGCGGCGGCGCCTCCTCGTCCAGCTCGAGCGGCTCCTCGACCTCCGAGTCGGCGGCGACAGCGTCGCCTAACGCCGCGGGAGACGCCAACACCCTGCCGATGACAGGCATGGCCGTCGGCGGGCTCGCCCTCGTGGGTCTCGGGCTCCTCGCCCTGGGTCTGATCGCCAGGCTGGCGGAGCGGGATCTCTCGCGCCTGCGCTGGTTCTCGATCTTCTAGGCCGGTCTGAGATCCTGGCGGCGTGCTTCACCACGTCTCGCTCGAGATTCCGCCGGAGGAGGCCGATCGCTCGATCGAGTTCTGGGGGCTGCTCGGCTTCGAGGAGGTCCCGGCCGCCGACGTCCTCGGCGACTCCGTGCGCTGGCTCGAGCACGACGGCACCCAGATCCACCTGATCCTCACCGAGGGGCACACGGCCCCCGCACTCGGGCATGCGGCTGTGGTCGCGCGCG
>DASTAI010000090.1:0-2993 GCA_035712865.1 Solirubrobacterales bacterium | reverse complement strand
GTCGGTGCCGGGCGCGCCTCGATCATCACCTACATCAACCCGGTGATCGCCGTGGCCCTCGGCGTGCTTGTGCTCGGCGAGAGTCCGGGCGCCGGCGCGATCGCCGGGCTGCTGCTCATCCTCGCCGGTTCCTGGCTGGCGACCGATGACCGCCTGCCTCCGAGCCCGACCGCGATCGTGACGCGCCTGCGAGGCAGGAGGGAGCCACCGGCGGCCGAAACGTCCGTGCCCGTTCGGGCTGTGTGACGATCCTCCGGGGTAGGTGGGGACCGGCGGCTATCTTGCCCCCACCGTGGCGGCGATCCAAACGCACGACCTCGCGCGCGAGTTCGAGGGGGGCATCAGGGCCGTCGACGGCGTCGACCTGAGCGTGGCAGCGGGCGAGATCTACGGTTTCCTGGGACCCAACGGCGCGGGTAAGACGACCACCGTCCGGATGCTGACCACGCTCCTGCAGCCCACGGGCGGCCGCGCGATCGTGGCTGGCTACGACGTCGCCAAGGACCCCGGGGCTGTCAGACGGAAGATCGGGGTCGCCCTGCAGGAGGCGGCCCTCGACCCGCTGATGACCGGCCGCGAGCTCCTCGAGCTTCAGGCGACGCTGCACGGCATCTCCAAGCGGGAGACCGAGAGCAAGAGTCGCTGGCTGCTGGACCGAGTCGGGCTGACCCTCGCCGCCGACCGCCGCGTCGGCACCTACTCGGGCGGCATGCGGAGACGTCTAGACCTGGCGGCGGCGCTGGTCCACACGCCGGAGGTGCTCTTCCTGGACGAACCGACCACGGGGCTGGACCCGGTGAGCCGCAAGGCGATCTGGGAAGAGGTGCGCAAGCTGAACGAGGAGGGGACGACCGTTTTCCTCACCACCCAGTACCTCGAGGAGGCCGACCAGCTCGCCGACCAGGTCGGGATCATCTCGGGAGGGAAGCTAGTCGCTGAGGGCACTCCGCAGGCGCTCAAGGCCGAGGTTGGCCGGCCGCACCTCGAGCTCTCCCTGGTCGAGCAGCAGGGCAAGGAGTCGCGTGCTGAGGCGGTCCTCGCCCGCTTCGGACGGCCGCTCCCCGCCCGAGACGGGGTCCTGATGGTGGAGATCGAGCGCGGTTCCTCCGAGATCGGGCCGATCATCGTCGCCCTCGACCAGGAGGGTCTCGAGGTCGAGTCGCTGGACCTCGTGCAGCCGACGCTGGACGACGTCTTCGTGCAGCAGACCGGACAGCACCTGGAGGGCGCCTCGGAGGACACGGACGAGACGGAGGCCGTGGTCGAGTGATCGACACGCTGGCGGCGAACGCCCGTGTCGTCGTCGCCCTGGGGAGGCGCTCGATCATGCAGACGCTGCGGCGCCCGCAGCTGCTGGCTCCGCTGATCGTCTTCCCCACCGCCCTGCTGGCCATCCAGACGGCCGGGGCCGGGCGCGCGGTGGACCTGCCCGGGTTCCCGGATGTGCCCAACTTCCTCTCGTTCATGCTCGCCGGCTCGATCGTCCAGGCCACGATGTTCACCGGCAACTCGGGCGCGATCGCCTTTGCGATCGACATGGAGATGCGGTTCACCGACCGCCTCTATGCCGCGCCGATCGCGCGCTCTTCGGTCGTCCTGGGCAGGCTGGCGGCGACGGCGACGATCGGCGCGATCATCGCCATCTACTTCCTCGCGCTCGGACTGATCTTCGGCGCCGAGATCCACGAGGGCGTCCTCGCCGTGATCTGGATCATCGCGCTGACCGCCGCCGCGGCTCTCTCCTTCGGGACCATCGGCGCGGCGATCGCGCTGCGCTCCAACAGCGCCAGCGTCGTGCAGGGGATCTTCCCGCTCGTCTTCGTCGTCCTCTTCCTCTCCGACGCCTTCTTCCCGGCGAACCTGATGCTCGAGCCGGCGTCCTGGGTCGCCAAGTACAACCCGTTCAGCTTCGTCGTCAACGGGATCCGCGACCCCATCATCAGCGGCTGGTCGTTGACCACAGAGCTGAAGGCGATCGCGGCCGTGGTCGGCATCGGCGCCCTCGGCTTCGCGCTCTGCGCGGCGGCGATGCGAAGCAGGCTGAGGAGGGGTGTGTGAACTGGCGCGGCGCCGTCGCCAGCATCAAGGTCCTCGTCCGCAGGGCCCTGAACGAGATCACGCGGGTCCCCGGCGCGGCCATCCCCGGAGTGCTCGCGCCGACCATCTTCTTCCTCGGTCTGACCAGCGTCTTCGGCAGCCTCACCCTCTTGCCTGGGTTCACCACGAGCAGCTACCAGAGCTTCCTGATCCCGGTCAGCCTGCTGCAGGGAGCGGGCTTCACGGGCGCAGCCACGGGGGTCAACCTCGCACGCGACATCGAACAGGGCTGGTTCGACCGGCTGCTCGCCTCCCCCGCACCCCGGCCGGTGCTGCTCGCGGGGCTGGTGCTGTCGGCGGGCCTCCGCTGCCTCCTCCCCGCCACCTTCCTGCTGATCGTCGGCTTCGCGGTCGGCGTTCACTGGCCGGGACTGCTCGGCCTCGTGATCGCCATCAGCCTGGTGATGGGGATGGCGGTGGTCGCGGCGACCTGGGGGACCTCCCTCGCCCTCCGCTTCCGGACCCAGTCCGCGGCGCCGATCATGCAGGTCGGGATGCTGCTGGCGGTCCTGCTGACCACGGCCTACGCACCTCAACACCTGCTCACCGGCTGGCTGCAGGAGGTGGCGAAGATCAACCCGGTGACCCAGGTCGTCGAGGCTGTTCGCCAGGGCTTCGTCGGAAACGTGACCTGGGGAGGCACCTGGCCGGGGTACCTGGTGCTCGTCTGTCTGGCGGCGCTGCTCAGCTTCTTCGCCCTGCGCGGCATGCGGCGCATGACCTACGAATGACACAGCTCCCACTCGTTGTCGAAGCGGAGGTCCGCGACCGCGTCATGCGCCTCGCCCAGGAGACGCTGGCCGCGAGCTGGATAGAGGGCGAGCGGGACGGTGTGCCCTTCGCCTACTCCCGCCCGAGCCCGGGTCACTACCCCTGGCAGTGGTACTGGGACTCCT
>DASTAI010000089.1:0-2028 GCA_035712865.1 Solirubrobacterales bacterium | reverse complement strand
GGGGGCCAGGCCTGCCGCTGCTCGGAAATGGACGTCGAGCGCTACCGCTCCCGGGTCTCCGGCCCACTCCTCGACCGCATCGACATCCATCTCGAGGTCCCGGCGGTTCCCTATCCCGATCTGGTCGGCGCCAGGGCGGAGGAATCCAGCGCGGCTGTCCGCGCGCGGGTGGAGTGTGCCCGGGCCATCCAGAGAGAGCGATTCGCCGGCGACCGCGGCGTCTACGCCAACGCCCACATGACTACCCGCCACCTGCGCCGCTACTGCGTCCTGGCGCCGGCCGTCGAGGCGTTACTGCGCCAGCCCGTCCACCGCCTCGGGCTCTCGGCGCGGGCCTACCACCGCGTCCTCAAGATCGCGCGCACGATCGCGGATCTGGACGGAGCCCAGTCTCTGGACACCGCCCATGTTAACGAGGCAGTGCAGTATCGCAGCCTGGATCGGAAGAAGGTCGCCGCCTAGCGAGGGGGCGCGTCGCCGGAAGCTCGTTGGGAAAAATCGCACCTGGTACGGCCCAGCACAACTGGTCCCCGGCCGGGCCGCCTAGTCGTCGTCCCGGGGGGGTCGCCGCTCCCGCTTCACCGCCGACCGGCGGCGCTTGGCCACCTGGCGAGCGATCTTGGACGCTCGGGTGGGCTTGGTGCGCCGCCGGGGCCGGGGCACCGTCAGCGCTTGGGCCACCACCTCCCGCAGACGCTCCATCACGCTTTCGCGGTTTCTGAGCTGGCTCCGGGATTCGCTCGATACCAGTCGGAGCCGGCCCGCGCTGTCCAGCCTGGATCCGAGTCGGTTCAGCAGCCGAAGCCGCTGCTCATCGGTGAGCGACGGGGACGTAGCCACGTCCCACCAAAGCTCCACCCGGGTCGAGGAGGTATTCACGTGCTGGCCGCCGGGTCCGCCCGAGCGGGTGGCGCGGAATTCCAGCTCCGTGAGCGGGAGCCGAAGTTCCGGCGATACGTCGAGATGGCTCGCGTCGGACATGGTGAGAAAGTAATCGCGTCCTCACCTCTCACTTGGTCTCGGACGGCATTACGTTACTGGCCATGTCCGACCTGGAAGCTCTGCGGCGTTACCTGCGCGGTCTGGGAAAGGTGTGTCTCGGCTATTCGGGCGGGGTGGACAGCGCGCTGCTCGCGGTGGTGGGCCGAGAGGCGCTGGGGCCGGAGCGGTTTCTGGCCGTGATCGGCCGCAGCGCCTCGTATCCGGAGGTGCAGTGGCGCACGGCAGTGGCGCTGGCTCATCGCTTCGACGTACCACTGCTCGAGGTGGACACCGCCGAGCTGGCCGATCCACGCTACCTCGCCAACCCCACCAACCGCTGCTACTACTGCAAGGCCGAGCTGTGGGGACGCCTGGGCGAGGTGGCGCGGACTCGCGGCTTCGATGCGATCATCGACGGCACCAACGCCGACGACCTCACCGAGCACCGGCCTGGGCTTCGGGCCGCGGGCGAGCATGGTGTACGCTCGCCCCTGGCCGAGCTCGGCTGGAGCAAGGCGGAGGTCCGCACCGCCGCTCACACTCTCGGCCTTCCCGGTTGGGATGCGCCGGCCTCGCCCTGCCTCTCCAGCCGCGTCGTCTACGGCCTCGGGATCACGCCCGGGCGGCTGCGCCAGGTGGAACGCGGCGAGGCGTATCTGCGGTCGCTCGGCGTTGCGGGTGACCTTCGAGTTCGCCACCACGGGGACCGCGCCAGAATCGAGGTCTCGCCCGACCAATTCGAGCGCATCCGCGAGCACTGGGATGCGGTCCGGGCCTGCTTTGTCCGCCTGGGGTTCGCGGAGGTGGAGCTCGACCCCGCCGGCTACCGGCGAGGCGCTCTGCTGGCCCTGGCACCGCGCTGATGCGGCTGTTTGCCGGCATTCCCGTCGTCGACGACGCGCGGCGGGAGGTCCTCGCGCTGCTCGGGCGACTGCGGGAGAGCGATTGGCCGGTCCGCTGGGTCCACGACGAAGGTCTTCACCTCACGCTCAAGTTCTTCGGCGAAGTGGCACCCGAGCGTCTCGACGTCATCGAGGAGGCGGTCCG
>DASTAI010000088.1:0-2716 GCA_035712865.1 Solirubrobacterales bacterium | reverse complement strand
CGTCTGGTCGGCCCGATTTTCGCCCGACGGACACACCGTGGTCTATGGAGCCAACTGGGACGGTGCGGAGACCCCCCAGCTCTTCTCGACGCGCACCGAAAACCCGGGCTCAACCCTGCTCGACTTGCCGGGGAGATTCGTCGAGTCGATCTCGCCTTCGGGGGAGATGTTGATTCTCTCGGACACGCTCGGGTCCACCGGATACGCTCAACGGGGTGTCCTGCGAACCGCGCCGCTGTCGGGCGGCGCCGCCCGCGATCTCTTCGAAGACGTAGGTGACGCCGCCTGGGCGCCCGACGGCAAGAGCATGGTTCTGGTGCGCGCTCCCGGCTGGCGTCACCGGCTGGAGTTTCCGGCGGGCAAGGTTCTCTACGAGACGGCGGGCTGGGTCAGCCACCCGCGCGTCTCACCCGCGGGGGACGTCGTCGCCTATCTCGACCACCCTCAATTCGGAGACGATGGCGGCTCGGTCGCGCTCATCGACCGAAGCGGCAAGAAATCGACTCTCTCGAGCGGATGGTCGAGCGCTCAGGGACTGGCCTGGTCCCCCTCGGGCGAGGAGATCTGGTTTACGGCGGCCGAGGGCGGGAGCAACCGGGCGCTCCATGCCGTGACGCGCTCGGGTCGGCAACGGACCATCACCCGCTCGCCCGGCGTTCTCACGCTCCAGGACATCTCGGCCGACGGACGCGCCCTGCTCAACCATGCCACCGAGCGGATCGGCATGATCGGTCTCGGCGCCGACGGGAAGGCGCGAAACCTCTCGTGGCTCGACTGGACCCGGGCGCCTTGTCTTTCGAGTGACGGAGTGACGGTGGCCTTCACCGAGGAGGCGGAGGGCGGTGGCCCGGGCTACTCGGTCTACCTCCGCAAGACCGACGGCTCGCCGGCCCTGCGCCTGGGCGAGGGAGAGGGTCTTGCTCTATCCCCCGACGGCAAGTGGGTTCTCACCGCCGTCGTGCGGCTCGATCCGGCGCCGCTGGTTCTCCTTCCGACCGGGGCGGGAGAGCCGAGGCCATTGCCCAAGGATTCCATCCACCACGACGCCGATCCCGCCGCATTCTCTCCCGACGGGCGTCGGATCGTGTTCATCGGGCACGAGCAGGGCCGTGGCCGACGCACCTGGGTCCAGGATCTCGAGGGCGGCAAGGCGCGCCCGATCACGCCCGAGGGCGTCGTCGGAACCGTGCTCTCGCCCGACGGCCAGCTCGTGGCCGCCCGCGGCCCGGATCAGAAGGTGGCCCTGTATCGGGTCGAAGGCGGTTCGGCGCAGCCCGTCCCCGTCGGAGGGCTCGAGCCCAACGACTTGCTCCTGCGATTTTCTCCCGACGCGAGGTTCCTGTACGCGGGTTTCCGCAACAGACAGTCACTGACGGCGCGGGTTTATCGCATCGAAGTCTCGACCGGCCGGCGCGAGGAGTGGAAGGCGTTTTCGGAGCCCGATCCGACCGGTATCACCGGCATCAGCTGCAGCGCGATCACGCCGGACGGGAAGACCTTCGTCTTCACGTACAGCCAACGCTTCTCGGATCTCTACACCGTCGACGGGCTGAGGTAGGCGGCGCGGCTGGTGCCTAGCCCGGCGGCCAGCTCATCGGGCGTCCCCCGAGGAGATGGAAATGGAGGTGGAACACCGTCTGGCCTGCGCCCTCGCCGTTGTTGGCCACGAGGCGGAAGTGGGGGAGCTTCAGGTCACGGGCGATGGCCGCGGCGCGGGCGACGACCTCGCCGACCAGCGTCTCGTCGGCCTCCGTCAGATCGGCAAGCTTCGCGATGTGCTTCCGGGGGATGACCAGGACGTGCGTCGGAGCCTTCGGCGCGATGTCGTGGAACGCGTAAACGCGGTCGTCGGCGTACACCTTCTTCGACGGGATCTCTCCCGCCGCGATCTTGCAGAACAGGCAGTCGGTCATTTCACTCTCCGCGCTCACTTTGTTCTTCGGACCCGCGCGCCCAGGGCCGTCAGCTTCTCCTCCATCTTCTCGTAGCCGCGGTCGAGGTGGTATACGCGGTCGATCGTGGTTTCGCCCTCGGCCGCCAGGCCGGCGATGGCGAGCGCGGCCGAGGCGCGCAGGTCGCTGGCCATGACCGTGGCACCGGCCAGCCGCGACGGCCCCTCGACCACCGCCCACCGGCCTTCGAGCCGGATGCGGGCACCCATGCGCACGAGCTCCGCGACGTGCTGGAAGCGGTTCTCGAAGATCGTCTCGGTGATCGTGGCGACGCCGTCCATTCCGGTGGCGAGCGCCGTCCACTGGGCCTGCAGGTCCGTCGGGAAGC
Source organism: Solirubrobacterales bacterium (assembly GCA_035712865.1). Taxonomy (GTDB): domain Bacteria; phylum Actinomycetota; class Thermoleophilia; order Solirubrobacterales; family 70-9; genus DASUPK01. The sequence continues at coordinate 436 of DASTAI010000088.1, read as the reverse complement.
CGGGGCAGGGCGCCGTGGCGACGTCGTGCGAGACGAGGTTTCCGTCGGCGCGGACCCGCATGGTGTCGCCGATCGTGTCGATGCGGACCCCCGTGACGGCCAGACGGGTCGTCAGGGCGGTCAGGTGTTCCGGCGCGCACTTGCGGACGGCCACATCTCCGCGCGTGGCGGCGGCGGCCAGAACGTAGGTGCCCGCCTCGATGCGGTCGGGGATGACCGGATGCGAGACTCCGTGGAGAGTTTCCACACCCTCGATCTCGATCGTCTCGGTGCCGGCCCCCCGGATCTTCGCGCCCATCGCTGTCAGCATCCGGGCGAGGTCTGTGACTTCGGGCTCGCGCGCAGCGTTGACCAGGCGCGTGGTGCCGCGCGCCAGTGTGGCCGCCAGCATCACGTTTTCGGTGCCCGTGACCGTGACGGTGTCGAACACGATCTC
>DASTAI010000087.1:0-4246 GCA_035712865.1 Solirubrobacterales bacterium | reverse complement strand
CCTGGGCTCGCCTCCGTCCCGTCGTCCCGACCTTCTCCGAGGAGGAGTCGTACGAGGCCTGGCTCCAGAGCCGTCCGGTCAAGGGTCCGACCAACGCCCGGCGCATGACCCCGGGCGGTTTCCAGGCCTACGAGCACCAGTGGGCCAGCGTTGCCGCCTTCAAGATGCATCAGTCCATGGGTCGTGCCCGCGTCGCGACACGGGTCGCCGAGCTCAACGGCCGCATCAAGGACGGCCTGGCCGGCATCCGCGGCGTGCGCCTCCACACTCCGCGCGCCCCGGCGCTGTCCGCGGGCATCTGCTGCTTCGAGGTGGATGGCAAGAAGCCCGAGGACGTCGTCAAGGCGCTCCTGGCGAAGAAGGTCATCGCCAGCACCAGCCCCTACGCCAACACCTACGCCCGCCTCTCGGCCGGCATCTTCAACACCGAGGCCGAGATCGACCAGGCGCTCGGCGCGCTCCGCACCAGCATCGCCTGACGAACCATCGCGGAGATCTTCACAATTCCTTGCTGGTGCAAGCGGCCTCCACGCTCCAGGCTGCGAGCTCACCCTCAGCGCGGGAGGGCTCTCCGATGAAGCTCGTGGTCAACGGCCGGGAACAGGAGGTCGACGCACCTCCGGACATGCCTCTCCTCTGGGTGATCCGGGAGGTGCTCGGGTACACCGGAACGAAGTTCGGGTGCGGCATGGCCCAGTGCGGAGCGTGCACCGTCCACCTCGACGGCAAGGCCATCCGGGCGTGCGTCACCCCGGTCTCGGCGGTGGGTAGCCGCACGGTGACCACCATCGAGGGCCTCTCCAGTGACGGATCGCATCCCGTCCAGAAGGCCTGGGCGGAGATCGACGTCGTGCAGTGCGGGTACTGCCAGTCCGGACAGATCATGAGCGCCGCGGCGCTCCTGGCGGAGAACCCCAACCCCACCGATGCGGACATCGACGCGGCCCTCTCGGGAAACATCTGCCGCTGCGGCGCCTATCAGCGCATCCGCGCCGCCATCCACCGAGCCGCCCAGCTCAAGGGAGGGGCCTAGCCATGACCGCCATCTCCCGTCGCGACTTCCTCGCCGCCTCCGGAACCGGCCTGGTCATCGCCTTCGTCATCCCCCGTCGCGCCGAGGCGATGCTGGCCGGCCCGCCGTCGAAGAAGAAGCCCCTCCCTCCACCGAACGCCTTCCTCCGGATCGGTTCGGACGAGTCGGTGACGATCCTCCTCGCCCACTCCGAGATGGGCCAGGGGATCTGGACCACGCTGCCCATGCTCCTCGCCGAGGAGCTGGACTGCGACTGGTCGAAGGTCCGCGTGGAGCACGCCCCCGCGGCGCCCGTGTACGCCCACACCGTGATGGGCATCCAGATGACCGGGGGCTCCACCACCACCTGGAGCGAGTTCGAGCGCTACCGGACCGTCGGAGCGGCAGCCCGTCAGATGCTCGTCCGCGCCGCGGCCCAGGAGTGGAAGACCGACGCATCCAGGCTCCGGGTCGAGAACGGCTACGTCATCTCCGGCTCGCGGCGCGCGTCCTTCGGCCAGCTCGCCGAACGTGCCGCGGCGCTCCCCACGCCGGAGAAGGTCACCCTCAAGCCGCCCTCGACGTGGAGGCTGATCGGCAAGCCCACCCGCCGGCTCGACACCCCGGAGAAGATCACCGGCCGGGCACAGTTCGGGATGGACGTGAGCTTCCCGGGGCTCCGGGTCGCTGTGGTCTCGCGCTCGCCCGTGTTCGGAGGGACGCTCCGCTCCTTCGACGCAACCGCGGCGAAGCAGGTCCCCGGGGTCGAGCAGGTCGTGAAGGTGCCGAGCGGCGTCGCCGTCGTCGCGACCAGCACCTGGGCGGCGAGGCTGGGCCGGGCAGCACTGAAGACCGACTGGGACCTCGGGCCGGGTGCCGCCCTCGACACCGAGACCATGCGCGCCGAGGCCCGTGCGCAGTCCCGGACCGACGGAGCCGTCGCCCTCGAGAAGGGTGATGCCAGGGCCGCGCTCGGCAAGGCGGCTCGGCGACTGGAGGCGGACTACGACGTCCCCTACCTCGCCCACGCGCCGATGGAGCCGCTGAACGCGACCGTGAAGGTCGACGGCGACCGGTGCGACGTCTGGACGGGCACCCAGTTCCAGACGATGGACCAGAAGGTCGCCGCCGAGATCCTCGGCCTCAAGCCCGAGCAGGTCTTCATCCACACCACCTTTCTCGGCGGTGGCTTCGGACGGAGGGCGACCGCCACCTCCGACTTCGTCCGCGAGGCGACCGAGGTCGCCAAGGCCGCGAAGGTCCCGGTCAAGGTGGTCTGGACCCGCGACGACGACATCCACGGCGGCTACTACCGCCCGGCGTTCCACCACCGCATCGAGGCCGGCCTCGACGCGAAGGGGCGCCCGGTGGCCTGGAGCCACACGCTCGTCGGACAGTCCCTGCTCGCCGGCACTCCGTTCGAGGCGATGGTGAAGAACGGCATCGACGAGTCCTCCGTCGAGGGCGTCGTCGACTCGCCGTATCTCGCGGCCATCCCCGCTCGCCGGGTGACGCTCCACTCGCCGCGGCGCCCGATCACCGTCCTCTGGTGGCGCTCGGTGGGGCACACCCACACCGCCTTCGCGATGGAGTCGATGATCGACGAGCTCGCCCATGCCGCCGGTCAGGACCCCCTCCGCTACCGGCTCGCCCTCCTCGCGCACTCCCCCCGGCACGCTCACGTCCTGAAGGTGGCCGCGGAGAAGGCTGGCTGGGGCGGCTCGCTTCCCAAGGGACATGCCCTCGGGCTCGCCATGCACGCGTCCTTCGAGAGCGTCGTTGCGCAGGTCGCCGAGGTCTCGGTCACGCCCGACGCCGCAATCCGCGTGCACCGGGTCGTCTCCGTGGTCGACTGTGGTCAGCCGATCAACCCGATGGGCATCGAGGCCCAGGTCCAGGGCGCCATCGCCTTCGGCCTCGGAGCCGCCCTCCACTCCGAGATCACCTTCCGCGAGGGCCGCGTCCAGCAGAGCAACTTCCACGACTACCGCGTCCTCCGGATGGACGAGATGCCGAAGGTCGAGGTCCACATCGTCAAGAGCAGCGCGAAGATGGGCGGCATCGGCGAGCCAGGAACGCCGTTGATCGCGCCCGCCGTCGGGAACGCGTTGTTCGCGTTGACCGGAAAGCGTCTCCGCTCCCTTCCTTTCCGTCTGACCTGATCCTGTCCATGCGCCTGGTCCTGACTTCCCTGGTCCTCACCGCCACCTTCGTCGGCTGCTCGCACGCCGAGGGCCCACCGCCGGCCGCAGCGCCGGCTGCAAAGGCCGCGGCGTCGCCGGATCCCGTCGCCGACTTCGAGGTCGTCCGTTCGGTGCTCCAGGATCCGCGCTGCCAGAACTGTCACCCGGCCGTCGATCGACCGCTCCAGACCGACCAGAGCGTGCCGCACGCGATGAACATCCAGCGCGGCCCCGACGGACACGGGGTTCCCGGCGCCCACTGCGCGACCTGCCACGGGAAGGCCAACCCTCCCGACAGCTACGGCGCCCACCAGCCGCCGGGTGTCGCGACCGACTGGCACCTCCCTCCGCCGGACATGAAGATGGTCTTCGTCGGCCGGAGCCCGAGGGATCTGTGCGAGCAGATCAAGGATCCCCAGCGGAACGGGGGCAAGGACATGGACGGCCTCGTGAAGCACGTGAGCAGCGATCCGCTCGTTCTCTGGGGTTGGGCTCCGGGCTTCGGCCGGAGGCCGGTCGCCGTTCCGCACGCCGACTTCGTCGCGGCCTTCACCCGCTGGGCAAACGCCGGCGGCCCGTGCCCCGCGGAGGGCCAGAAGACCGCGTCGCGGACGGACGGGGCGACCAGCGCCGCCGCTCGCTGACGCGCCGGGACGGCTCACCGTGGGCTCTCGAGACGCCACGCAGACTCGACGCTGGCGGAGGCTCGATGTCCCCGCGCTCGAGGACTTCGAGGACGACGGGCGAAGCTTCCGCGGGCGTGTCCAGGTCGACGAGGCCGTCCCCTGGTCGGTCGAGTACCGCATCGCCTTCGACGGGGGCTGGGCCACCCTCGGCACCGAGATCTCCGTCCACCGCGCCGGCCACTCCCGTCAGCTCGTGCTCCGTCGCGAGCTGTCGGGCCTCTGGCTGGCCGATGACTGCGAGGTGGAGGAATGCCGCGGCGCGCTCGACGTCGACCTCGGCGTCACCCCCTCGACCAACACCTCCGCGATCCGCCGGCTGGGGCTCGCGGTGGGCGCGAGCGCCGACCTCACCGCGGCCTGGGTCC
>DASTAI010000086.1:0-4065 GCA_035712865.1 Solirubrobacterales bacterium | reverse complement strand
GCCGTTCTCGGTCGGCGCGCAGGCCGGCTGCGGGACGGGAGTCCTGGACGCGGCGGCCGCGCTGGCCGCGCTCGACGAGGAACTCGACAGCGCCCTGGGAAACCAGGCCGGTGGAGACGCCGATGACAGTTGATCCCACGTCACCGCACTGAATCCCAGGAGCCGTACCGCATCGAGGAGTTGACACCATGACAGGAATCCGGGAGCGCACCCGCTTCGTGGATCTCGCCGAGCGCGAGACACAGGCCAACGACGGACATGTGAACACCGTCGCGCGGCTCAAGAAGGTTAGGAAGAAGCGCACTCTGAGCAAGGCCGAGAAGGCCGAACTCAAACTCTCCCAGGCTGGTCTGGACGAACTCGCGGCGAGCCGCCGCGGGGGCAAGGAGGCGAACGAGGTCTGCGATTCCCTATTCGTCGCGGCCCGGACCCTGTTCGACGAAGAGAAGCTGATCAAACCGGAGTTGCGCACGCACGAGGACGGCAGGCTGGTCTTCGACCCGTTCGTCACCCACGCCGCCTTCGCCGCGAAGCCGGGCAAGCCGCCGATCGCCGTGACCATGCTGACCCTCGGCCTGCTGATCCTTGACGGCGCGACGGCCCCACCCGTGAAGGTCGTCCCGCAGCTCGGGGACGCCACCGGCACGATCGACCCGAAGCCCCCGAAGCCCGTCGTGAAGAAGACCATCTACCCCGACTGGGAGCGGGACGCCGACGGCGCGTTCAATCGCGCGTTCTTCAAGGCGATCGGTGAAGCACGCAGCCACGGCGTGCTCGCCGACCAGGTGCTCGTGCTGCTGGCCATCGAAGGCGACCCCGACGGGCGGGGCGGCGCCACGCCCACGGTGCGGTGCGAGGAGTTCGCCAAGGTCATGCGGGGGCTGAAGGAGGCGAAGGTCGGGCCGAATGAGCCGCAGCTGCGCCGCAAGGTCAACGAGCAACTGAACAAGATCCAGAACGTCGGCTCCGAGGACGACATCGTTAACTCCAGCATCGATCTCCCCGATCTGGACCAGATCTTCGACCAGAACATCGTCGCCGAGAACGTGCGAGCGATGGGAGCGATGATCGTCTCCGCCATGTTCGAGGAGCTCAAGGTCTTCCAGGTCGTCGACTCGATCGTGGAGCAGTTCCAGCACGGCGACCTGCCGATTGGCCCGGGCGAGGCCGGCAAGCGGCTCTACCGCTACTGGCGGGAGGCCCCGAACCGGATGAGCGAGCAGGAGCGGCGAAACTTCGCGTCGATCACCCTCGGCATCCCCGGCGGCGACCCCGGCGGCCAGGTGAACCGGGAGTTCAACGACCTGTGGCTCCGCTTCGTCTCGTCGGTGTCCTCCTTCATCCGGCAGAACGAGGTGGACGCGCTGCTGCGCTCGGCGACGCCCAGCCCGATCAGCCACCAGCAGGTGCGCAAGGCCGCGCGTGACCTCGCCTCCAACCTCTCGCTGCACGGCTACGGCATGGCCCACTACTCCGCGCGCGAGATCCAGTCGCAGGTGACAGGGATCATCAAGCTCCTGAGCGACCCCGAGATCCTCGGCTGCTACGGCGCGAAGGACATGTGGCAGGTGGTCGACCAGGTCGCGACCTACTATCTGGGCGGCGCCCGGACCAGCTCGCGCTATCGCACGCTGGCCAGCTGCGGCACGATCATCACCGCCTGGCTCGCCAACAACGTGAACCGGATCCACCAGACGTCCGGCCCGCTGATCGACATCGACGTGGTGCGTAACCCACCGGTGGCGGGCAGCCACAAGGCGACCACGACCCCGGACGACTTCGACCTGGTGAACGCCTGCGAGCTCTGGCTCGCGGACACCGCCACGTCGGACAGCGAGATCGAGAAGCTGGCTCAGGAGCCGCGGAACACCCCCACGATGACCTCGAAGCCGATCCCGATCCCGGCGATGGCGCGCGAGATGCTCGACGACCTGGGCGACATCGGCATCGGGCTCGGCCACGGCTACGTGCCAGCTCGCCCGCCCTTCGGCACCGCCAACGGGCACACCCTGACGTACTGAGGCCGCGAGCCTCCCGGCCCGTGACAGGAGAACACCATGTCACCCGATCCAGCCCGTGAGCCGGTGGTCGCCAAGGTCGAGCGACGGCTCCGGACGGCGGCCCGCTCGCTGGGCACCGCCGATCCCTATCCGCCGTCCCGCGATCTGCTCATGCGCACCTTCCAGTACCCGGCCGACGCCTACCGCGCCAACGCTCTGATGCCGATGGCGGCGCCGTTCGAGCCGAGCTTCTCCGAGTCCCAGCCAGGCACGCTGCGCTTCACCATCGAACCCCTGCCGCCGGACGCCGGCCCGATCGACCGGCGGGACGAGGCCACCCGCGAGATGCGCCGGCTGATCCGGGACGTCATGGGCCGCGAGGCGCTGCACTGGTTCGACGGGGCCAGCGAGCCGTTCCGCGGCTTCGCCCAGGGCGGGAAGCTCGACTTCGGGGCCTTCTTCGGCTCGAGCTACGACCGGGACGGGCTGTACGCCTCGAAGGTCTACTACGAGCTGCCCGGCGGGCGCGGGGCGATCGACGGCCTGCCATTCGGCCTGCAGCGCATCGTCCAGGCGGCGCTCCAGCTCGTTCCCGGCCTGCGCCCGCTGTTCACCACGCTGGCCGCGCAGCGCGAGCTGGGCGGGCAGCGGCTGACGTTCGCCGGCACGCAGCCACTCCGGCTCGCGGATCTCCAGCCGGTGCTGGACGCACTCGGCCTGGGGCACCGCCTGCCCGGGATCATGCAACTGGTCGCCCTGGTACTGGGCGGGCGGTTCGACCTGCCGGCGCACAGCTTCCTGCTCGCCTTCGGTGAGGGCCCGGCGGGCCCGGACTTCGAGATATACGTGCTGCTGTCCGCGATCCCCGACGTGCCGCCGAGTTTTCTCAGCCTGCTCACCATGGGCCTCGCCGAACGGCCCCGGGGTCTGGCAGCGCTGGAACGCTGGATGGGCGCGTTCACCCCGGAGGACGAGCACTGGCCGGGCCGCTTCTCGATCATCAGCCTGCGTACCGATTCCCAGTCCCCGCCCCGCGTCAGCCTCTATCTGCGGCCGATCGAGTTCGAGCTGCCCGTCGAGGCGCTGCAGGCCGTGTGACCTCCGCCCCCGAGCCCTGAGAGGCCCATGATCATGTCCGGCACCGTCATCGCCCCGCCGACTCCGGATCCGGTCGTCCGGCACGGAGTGGCGCAACTGCTCACCCAATCGGAGGCGTTCCGCGCCCTTCCCCCCGAGGACCAGAAGGCGATCGCGCGGAACACCGCGCTGGTCGCCGACTATCTCGCGCGGCCGGAGAAAATCGAGGGCACCCGGATCCGCGACGGGGTCGGCAACACCGCCGCGCGCACGCTGGCCGACGCGGGCGGCCCGGCTCCCGAGGCGACCTGGGACCAGCGCAGGCAGGCGGTCGACGCCATCGGGTCGCAGCGGTTCCAGGCCAACGCGGCGAGGGAGGGCGCGGAGGTCGCCGGCCTGCTGCTCAACCAGGTTAAGTTCCCGCAGTTCGTGGCGGGTCTGATCCAAGGCGTCTTCGGCTCGATCGTGAAGAGTTCGATCGATCAGATGCAGGCCTACCAGGAGATGATCGCGGCCGTCGCCAAGTCGCTGCACCAGTTCATGGACGACAACGTCTCGCCGAACCAGGGACGGGACAACATGGTCGACCAGTTCCCCGATCTCTTCGAGATCGGCACCGACGACTGGGGCGACAGCGGCGAGCCCCGGCTCAAGCTGCGGGACGGCGTCGACGAGCAGGACGCGCTCACCCGGGTGAACAACAAGCTGGAGTTCGAGAACGGCGCGCTGAAGAGCCTCGACCTCTCGGACGACAACGTCGAGAAGGCGCTGGTCGAGAACAGTCGCATCCAGCTCGCCCGGCAGCGTCAGCAACTCATGGCCAGCCTCGTCTTGATGGGGATCAACCGCATCGTCGTCACGGACGGCCGCATCTCGGCCAAGATCATTTATGACGTGCGCGCCCAGGACCGGCAGAGCCTGCGCCGCAGCGCGGCCGCCATGGACATGGCGCGCGATCGCTACGGCAACGTCCAGCAGACGTTCGCCG
>DASTAI010000085.1:0-4878 GCA_035712865.1 Solirubrobacterales bacterium | reverse complement strand
TTCATGTTGTAGACGAGGTCGTACATCGCCCTGAACAGGCCGAACGTCCGCGTCGCCTCGAACGAGGACCCGTACTCGATGTACCGCCGCTCGATCCGGTGGTACCAGTTCATCCCCATCACCCAATGGCCGGCCGCGCCGGTCCCGGTCATCATCTCGGAGCTCGCCACCGGCGTCACCGACGGGAAGCTGGAGACGCAGTCGGAGACCATCCGGCCACGGGCGAGCAGCTCCCCGAAGGTGGGGGCCTGATCCTCCTCGATCGCGCGAACCAGCATCTCGGGATGCATTGCGTCGACCACGACGAGGACTAGCTTCCGCTGCACGGCTTGGAGCTTCCTTCCTCTGTCGACGTCATCTAGCGGAGAACCCGCAGACCCTCGTGTTTGCGCTCCGCCTGGCGACGGCGGGAGATCAGGAGCAGGATCAGCGCCACCAGCGCGACCAGGGAGAAGGGCTCCAGCACGAGGCTGACCCCGGCGATCACCACGGCCGCGAGCACGACGATCACGGTCACCCCGCTGGGTGCCTGCACCTCCGCCCCCGTCACCTGGTCCCGCTGGCGCCGGATGGCTCCCGCCGCCACGTCGCGGCTCACGATCGCCGCCAGTCCGGCGCCGAGGATTCCCACCGGGAGCGCCGGCCAGACGGCCTCGTCGGCTCCGTTGAGCGCGGCGCCGGCCGCCAGCACTCCGATCGGCGAGGCACCGACTATCACTCCCCAGGTCGGCATGATCGGAGGGAACACGACTCCGAGGATGAGTCCGGCGGCGATGGCCAGTCCCAGCCCCTGGCAGATGGCGAGGAACATGGTCGGGCCGGGAGGCTACAGGGCATCCGCTGAACGCCAGTTCAACTTCACCGCAGCCCGGCTTCTTCGCCACACTGTCCGCCATGAGCGAGCCCTCAGAACGGGGTCGCCCGGGTCGGGGCGCACCCCGGCGCCGGCGGTCGCACACCACCTCCCGCGACCTCGAGCGCTACGCGGGCCTGTTCGCGAAGCGCACGCAGGTCATGCGCTCCTCGGCGATGCGCGACCTGATGGCGATCACCGCGCGCCCAGAGGTGATCTCGCTCGCCGGAGGACTGCCGGACACCTCGACCTTCCCGGCCGAGAGCTTCGCAGCCCAGATGACGCGGATCGCGCACGAGTCCTCCGCCGAGGCTCTGCAGTACGGGCCGACCGAGGGATTCGATCAGACGAAGGACTGTCTTCTCGAGGTGATGGCCGCCGAGGACATGGCTCCGGATCGCGACGACCTGATCGTGACCACCGGCGGCCAGCAGGCGATCGACCTGATCACCAAGACGCTCGTCGATCCGGGAGATCCCGTGGTCTGCGAGGCCCCGACCTACCCGGGGGCGGTGCCCACCTTCTGCAGCTACGAGGCCGACGTCCACCAGGTGACCACGGACGACGACGGGATGCGGATCGACGAGCTCGAGGAGCTGCTCGCGGAGCTCGCTCGCCAGGGCCGGCGCCCGAAGTTCATCTACTCCGTGCCGAGCTTTCAGAACCCGGCGGGGGTGACGCTCTCCGATCAGCGCCGGCGGCGCCTCGTCGAGCTGGCGCGTGAGCACGAGGTCCTGATCGTCGAGGACAACCCGTACGGACTGCTGCGCTACGACGGCGAGCCCCACCCGACCCTCTACAGCCTCGACGGCGGCGACTACGTGCTCTACCTCGGCACGCTGTCCAAGATCCTCTCCCCCGGGATCAGGATCGGCTGGGTCGCGGCCCCACCGCCGGTGCTCGAGAAGATCGGACTGGGGAAGCAGGCGGCCGATCTCTGCACCTCGACGCTCGCCCAGTACTTCGTTCGCGAGTACTTCGGCGAGGGCCGCTGGCGCAATTACGTCGAGGACCTGGTCGAGATCTACCGCAACCGCCGCGACGCCATGCTGGAGGCGCTCGAGCGCCACTTCCCGCCCCAGGCCGTGTGGTCCGAGCCGCAGGGCGGCCTCTTCCTCTGGGCGACTCTGCCGGATTACATCGACACGACCGACCTGCTTGCGAAAGCCTTGCGCGAGAACGTGGCCTTCGTACCCGGCCGGGCCGCCTACGTCGACGGCACCAGCGGCGCCTCATCGATGCGACTCAACTTCTCCGCGTCGGACGAGGGCGAGCTCCGCGAGGGCATCCGCCGCATCGGCCACGTCATCACCGAGCAGATCCAGCTCTACGAGACGATCACGGGCGAGCACCGGGTGCCGCCAACCGAGGACGAACCGGGCGAACCGGGCGGCGAGGTGGTCCCGATGCCGCGGCGATGAAGGTCGCCGTCCTCAAGGGAGGGAGCTCGCTGGAGCGCGAGGTTTCCCTCCGCTCCGCGGCGAGGGTCGAGGATGCCCTCGCATCCCTCGGCCACGAGGCGCTGGGGATCGACGCCGGGCTCGACCTGGTGGCGCGGCTCCGCGACGAGCGCCCGGATGTGGCCTTCATCGCGCTGCACGGGCCGGGAGGCGAGGACGGGACCGTCCAGGAGCTGCTCGAGATCCTCGATCTGCCATACACCGGTCCCGGCGTGGCGTCCTGCGCGCTCTGCATGGACAAGGTCGCGGCGAAGCACGCGATGCGAACCGCCGCCGTGCCCACGCCGGACTGGGCCGCCTTCAACGCCACGGCCTTCCGCGAGCTGGGCGCGGCCGACACGCTCGAGGAGATCGAGGAGCGCCTTGGCTTCCCCCTCGTGGTGAAGCCCGCCAGGCAGGGCTCCTCGCTGGGAGTCGAGTTCGCGGCCTCACGTGACCAGGTGCCCGAGGCGCTGGTCGCGGCGTTCAGCTACGACGACCGCGTCCTGCTCGAGCGCTACGTCAACGGTCGTGAGCTGGCGGTCAGCGTGCTCGACGGCGAGCCGCTGCCGATCGTCGAGGCGATCCCGCGCGAGGAGGACTTCTTCAACTTCGAGGCCCGCTACGAGATCGGCCGCACCGACTACGTCTGTCCGGCGGATCTCCCGGCCGACGAGACCACCCGGGTACAGGAGCTCGCCACCCAAACCTACGAGACCCTCGGCTGCAGCGGCTTCGCCCGAGTCGACCTGATGCTCGGCGAGGCTGGGCCGGAGGTCCTCGAGGTGAATGCGATCCCCGGCCTCACCGACACGAGCCTCCTCCCGATGGCGGCGGAGACCGCCGGCATCGAATTCAGCCGGCTGGTGGAGAGGATCCTGGCGAGCGCCCGCGAGCGCCCCGCGAGCGAAGCGACGCTGCCCGCGTAGGCCCTAGGGCTGCTCGCCCTCGCCCGAGGCGAAGTCCTCGGGCGTGACGTTGTCGAGGAAGTCCTTGAACTTCTCGACGACCTGCTCCTGGTCCTCGACCTCCTCGCCCTCGAACTCGATCGCGGACTCCTCGATCACCTCATCGGCGGCGAAGATCGGCGCTGAGGTGCGAACGGCCAGCGCCAGCGCGTCCGAGGGACGGGAGTCGATCTCGAGCTCCGAGCCGTTCATCGAGATCGTGATCGAGGCGAAGAAGGTGTTGTCCCGCAGCTCGGTGACCGAGACCTTCTCGCACTTGGCCTCCATCTGGTCCAGGACGTCCGAGAGGAGGTCATGGGTCATCGGCCGCGGGGTCGAGGCACCCTGGAGCTTCATCAGGATCGCCGCCGCCTCAGGGTGGCCGATCCAGATCGGCAGGAACTTGTTGCCATCGACGGTCTTCAACAGCACGATCGGCTGCTTGCCGACCATGTCGAAACTCACTCCGTAGATGGTCATCCGCTGCACGAACAGGTCTCCTCGGGAGGTCGGCACGAAGTATAGGAGCGGGCCAAGGCCCGCCAGAGCCGCGGTGGCGCGCTGGAGAGCTGCGGGCCGCGGCGGAGGAGGTGGGCGATCCTGGACTCGAACCAGGGACCTCTTCCTTATCAGAGAAGCGCTCTAACCGACTGAGCTAATCGCCCTCGGGACCACACGAGACGGGTTGCTCCTCGGCTACGCCTGCGGAGCACCCTCGGATATTAGCTGCGGCGGCGAAGGCGCTTGGCCAGGGACTCGAGCTCGTCGAGATGATCGAACCGGAGCTCCGCCCTGACGCCGTCGCCGTCGCGGCGAACCCGGACGTCCTGGCCGAGTGCCGATCCGAGGAGGTCCTCGGCCTCGCTCATCGCCGCGCGCTCCTCGGCGGAGATGCGACCGCCGCTCGCCCTCTTCCGTCGAGTCACGCCGCCGTTCGCCCTGCGCTCCGTGTCGCGCACCGACCAGCCCTCGGCCGCCGCGCGCTGCGCGAGGCTGGAGCGGCGGTCCTGGTCGCGCACCTGGAGGATCGCGCGACCGTGCCCCTCGCTGAGCTCGCCGCGCTCGAGCAGCGCCAGCGCGGAGTCGGGCAGGTCGAGCAGGCGGATGAGGTTGGAGATGGCGGCACGGCTCCGGCCGACTCGCCGGGCGAGCTCCTCCTTGGAGATCCCGAGGTCCTCGACGAGGGCGGCGCAGGCCCGCGCCTCCTCCACGGGGTTGAGGTCCTCGCGCACCATGTTCTCGATCAGGGCCGCCTGCAGGCGCTCGTCCTCCGGCGAGGTGCGCACGACGGCCGGGACCCGGTCCATGCCCGCCTTCTGCGCGGCACGCCAGCGGCGCTCTCCGGCGACGAGCTCGTAGCGGCCGTCGTCGAGCGGGCGAACGATCAGCGGTTGGAGCAGGCCGACGGAGCCGATCGAGCCCGCGAGCGCTTCGAGGGCGCCGGCGTCGAACTGTGCCCGCGGCTGATCCGGATTCGGCTCGATCTCGGTGACCTCGAGCTCGCGGAGCTCCGGCCCGCCCGCGCTGCTCTCCGGCAGGATCGCGGCGAGCCCCCTTCCCATGCCGCGGCGCCGCTCGGCCATCAGGCGGCCTCCCTCTCGGACGCAGCCTCCGTCTCGGGCTCGGTGATGGAGAGAAC
>DASTAI010000084.1:0-2739 GCA_035712865.1 Solirubrobacterales bacterium | reverse complement strand
GCAGTGCGATCGCCCCTATCGCGACAATCGGCGACTACTGCGGATTGCTGCTCGCTGCGGGCGCCGGGCCGCCGGCCATCGCCGGCTGTCCCCCCTGCAGGATCTGGCTCTCGTAGTCGACCCGGGCCTCGCCGCGGCGGTGGCCGCAGTTCAGGCAGTAGCGCTGGTCGGCGGCCAGCGCGGATCCGCACTGCGGGCAGGTGCCACCATCTCCGGCGGCTGGCTGTTGCTCGGTGGTCATGAGGTCTCCTTTGAGTCGGTCACTGCGTCCCTGCCGGCGCTGGGGCGGCTCCCAGCTCCCCGATGCCCTCGAAGGTAGTCGGTGGCGTCTGAATTGTCACATCCGCCCCCGTGGGGTCGCCGATGAAGTAGATGACGTAGGGCGAGGGCTTGGCGGTGTGCTTCAGCTTCTTGATCTGGCCTCGTCCGGCGGCCACGATCTGGTTTCCCTGCCGCGCCACCGCGAAGAGGATCAGATGCGACTGGTCGAGCTTCGAGTCGGTCTTGACCGTCCCTGACACCTTCACCCCCGAGAAGTCGGTGCCGAACCTCGGGGCGCTCACGGTGTACTCCGGCAGCGGTCCGGAGGGCGCCTTCTCCTGCGGCTCTCCGACCTGGACCTTCGCGGTCTTCCCCTGACCGGTCAGCTGGTCGTTGACCCAGTAGAAGGTCTCGTGCGGCTTGATCACGGCGATGTGGTTGAGGGCGTAGTCGATCCCCGCCGTGTCGTTCTTGTAGACCGTCTGCTTTCCGTTCTTGATCTCGACGAGGATCGGAACACCGACCATCATCTTGCTCGACTCGTTGGTCACCGGGACCACGATCGCGTCGCCGTTCTGGTCGTGGAGCATGGTGGTCTCCCCCACCTTCAGGTCCTTGTTCTCCTTGGTGATGACCAGTGGCTTCGGCGCGGTCGCCTGGGCGTGCTCGCGGATCGACCTCGCCTTGTCCTGACTCGAGGTGCAGGCGGTGATGGTGAGACCCGCCAAGACCGCCAGTGCGAGAACGATGAAGCGCCATCGGCTCAACCGAACCCCCCGCTGACGTACTCGCGGGTGCGCTTGGCCTTGGGGGCGCCGAAGACCTGATCCGCGTCTCCGTACTCGACCAGGTCGCCGAGATACATGAAGCCGACGCGGTCGGCGACGCGGTAGGCCTGCTGGAGGTTGTGAGTCACGATCACGATGGCGATGTCCTCTCGCAGGCTCATGATCAGCTCCTCGATCAGGGAGGTCGAGCGGGGATCGAGCGCCGAGCATGGCTCGTCGAGGAGCAGGACCTCGGGCCCGACGGCCAGCGAGCGGGCGATGCAGAGCCGCTGCTGCTGGCCACCGGAAAGCCGCAGGGCCGGATGCATGAGGTTGTCCTTCACCTCCTCGAGGAGGCCGGCACGATTCAGGGCCTCTTCGACGGACGGCCGCAGGGCGGCCCGGGAGGGCCGTCTCGAGCCGCGCTCGCGAAGGCCGTAGGCGACGTTGTCGAAGACGCTCATCGGGAACGGGTTGGGCTGCTGGAACACCATCCCGACCTGGCGCCGCAGCTCCGTGACGTCGATCAGGTCGACGTCCTGTTCGTCGATCGAGATCGTCCCGGTGCGGGTGGCGGTCGGTGTCTGATCAACCAGGCGGTTGAGCGAGCGAAGCAGGGTGGTCTTGCCGCAGCCGGACGGCCCGATCAGGGCCAGCACCTCGCCCTGGTTGACGCTGAGGCTGACGCTCTTCACCGCAGGCTTGCCCGCGTAGGCCACGCCGAGCTGGTCGATGTCCATCCGCTCCTGGACCTGGCCCCGCTTGCCCTCACGCTTGCGCGGGGCGCTGAGCAGGGCCGCCGCACCGGTCTTGGCGTGCTCGGTCGTCCCGTTGCCCTCGGGCGGCTGGACGATCGTCGGCTCGTCGTCCACGACGATCCGCCGGACGGGAGGCGGTTGCTTCAGCGGGCCCATGGGTCACTCCCTTTTCGTGAGATCAGGTCGACGAAGAAGTTCATCAGGATGACGATGATCAGCAGCACGAACGCTACCGCGTACGCCTTCTCTGGTGCGTGTCCCTCACCGGCAGGCGAGTTGTTGTAGACGTAGCTCGTCAAGGTGCTTCCGGTGCCCTTGAGTGTGCTGAGGATAGGCGTACCTCCCTCGGGCTCGAGGGTGGAGGTGCCTCCGAGCAGCAGGATCACGATCGCCGTGTCGCCCGCGATCCGGCCCATCCCGAGCGTGGTCCCGGTCGCGATCCCCTTGCGAGCGGCGGGCAGCAGAACCCGGCGGATCGTCGAGATCTTGTCCTTGCCGAGGGCGTAGGAGGCCTCGCGGACATGCGCGGGTATCGACTGAAGTGCCTCGCGCGTCGCTCCGACGATCAGCGGGATCGCGATCAGCGACATCATGATCCCGGCGATGAAGAACGAGCGTCCGAAGACGGCGCCGCCCTCGGCCGTGAAGGAGAGGAAGCCGAACGCCCCCTGGGTGAAGACGAGCAGCCCGAAGATCGCCAGCACGATGGTGGGCGTTCCCGCGACGATCTCGACGCCGGACTCGACCGCGCGGGCCAGGCCGGCCGGCCTCCCGTACTCGCTCAGCCAGACCGCTGTCGAGACCCCGATCGGGAGCGCGATCAGGGTTCTGAGCGCGGTCAGGATCAGCGTCCCCTCGAGCGGGTCGAGGTAGCCGCCCGCCGTGCCGGTGATCTGGGTGGTGGAGAGGCTGACCGGATGCTCGAGGATCGCGTCCAGGCTCAGGTACTGGAG
>DASTAI010000083.1:0-12587 GCA_035712865.1 Solirubrobacterales bacterium | reverse complement strand
GGGTCCTGATCGGTGTCGTGGAGCAGCTCCCTGGGCGGCCAGAGCGCTGTCAGGCGCAGCCCCCCGACCTCGAGCATCCCGCCCTCGGCCAGCCGGTACGGCTGGGTGCCTGCCGCCAGGGCCACGCCCCGCAGCCTCGCGTCGTCGCGCCCGTAGACGAGGCGCTCCGCCCGCACCGATGCGAGCAGGGCGCCGAGGTCGCCGGCGTGATCTGACTGATCGTGCGTGATCACGATCGCGGCGAGCCGATCGATGCCGAGCTCCCTGAGCCGGTGCTCGACGCCGTCGTCGGGCGGTCCGGTGTCGACCAGGACCGGCTCGGCACCCGCCGGCTGCAGCAGGATCGAGTCCCCCTGGCCGACGTCGAGGACTCTCACGGTCAGGCGGCTCGCCGGCTCGGACGTTGCCCGGCTATCGAACGGCCAGAGCGCCGCCGCCCCGGTGGCGACCAGGGCAACCGCGACGAGACCGGCGGTCTTCGGCGAAGAGGGCCCCAGTCGATTTGATGAGATCCGGCGCAAACCGCGCAATACGAGCTCCATTCCGAGGATGAGCACCGCGTAGGCGGCGGCGACGCTCCAGATCGAGCCGAGATGGACCGTCAGCGACGCCCACCGAGGCGCCGCCAGCCAGTGAGCGACCTGCGCGATGTAGGCGAGACAGAGGGAGTCGACCCAGTTGATGGGCTCCACCGGCAGGAACGGCGCCTGGCCGACGATGCCGGTCAGCATTCCGAGCCACATCGCGGGCGCCACAGCCGGTGCCGCCAGAACGTTCGCGGGCAGTGCGGCCGGAGAGAACTGGTCGAAGGCGGCCGCCATCAGCGGCGCCGTGGCGACGGTGGCGGCCGCCGTCACCGCGATCGCCTCCGCAAGTGCACGGCGGGCCGAGCGGCGGTCTGTCCCGCCTGCGATCAGGCCGCTCAGGCGACGCGACCAGAGCATGATCCCGATCACTGCGGCGAAGCTGAGCTGCCAGCCGACGTCGCCGTCGGCGCGGGGATTGACCGCCAGGGTGACCGTGGCCGCGAGCAGAACCGCGTACCAGCGCGACCGCGGCCGGTCGGCCAGTGCGGCGATCAGACCGGCGGCCCCCATCACGCCCGCTCGCTGGATGGACGGTCCGGCGCCTGTGACCGGCACATAGATGGCGATCAGGCAGAGCGTCGCGATGAGGCGCGCCCGCAGCCGCAGGCCGAGCAGCGCGAGCAACGGCCAGGCGAGGACACCGAGAAGGATCACGTTCTCGCCGCTGACGGCGAGCAGGTGGGCGAGGTTCGAGCGCTGGAAGTCGTCGCGCGTCCGCGGATCGATCCGATCGTCCTCGCCGAGGACGAACCCCCGGGCGAGCGCCGATTCGTCCTGGGGCATGCCGCGGCCGAGGGCTCTCTCCGCCCGGAGACGCACCGCATCGGTCCAACGCGTGAGGCCCGTTCGCGTGCCGGGAGCCCGGTCGATCCGCTGCGTTCTCAGCGTCATAGCGATGCCCTGGCGGCGCAGATGGGCGGCGCGCCACGGCTCCGGCGGCTGGAGCACGCCGTCGACGCGCAGCTCCGAGCCGACCGGGAGATCGGCCACGGGCTCGGGCGCGATCACCAGGACTCGGCCGCCCGACGAGCTCACCGGGACGGACACCTCACCGCGGGCGCGACGCGGCACGCCCGCGACGAATCCGCTCAGTGAGACGCGGCTGCGCGGGCCGGCCTGCAGCGCGCCCGCATCGATTGCATGGACCCGCGCCCCACCGACCAGGAAGCCGGCAAGCGCGGCCACGAGCCCGAGCAGCGCGAGCCAGGTGCCGGCGATCCAGGGGCGCGAGGAAGGGTCCGGGCGGACTGCGGCGAGGGCGATGCCTGCGATCGGCAAGGCGCCCGCGGCGGCGAGCGAGGGATCGGGCGGGGCCAGTTGAGCGGCGCCCAGCCCGATCGCGGTCCCCACGAGGGTGGCGGAGCGCCATTCGCGCGCCCACTCGCGCTCCCCGAGGTGTTTCACGCAGTGGTCACGTGGTACGCGGGGGTGAACCCGAACTTCAAGTCAAAGGAGGAGCGATGAGTCCGAACCGTGGACACGCAGAACGCGGTGCGACCCACCGCGCCAAGAACAGAACCCGCACGGAGATGAGGCTCGAGACCCGGCGGGCGGAGATGTACGCCGCCGAGGGTCACTCGGGCAGCATTCCCCGCGGCAACCAGCAGGCCGAGAGGGAGATCCTGGGCTCCCACCGCATCGAGTGGGAGCGGGTGCTCGGACACTGACCTAGGGCTGGAGCGCGGATCTGAGGGTGCGCATCGTCGCGGGCCCGATCCCGTCCACCTCGTCGAGCTGATCAACCGAGGAGAGGCCGCCGTGCTGGTCGCGGAACTCGATGATGCTCTGCGCCGTGACCGGGCCGATGCCCTCGACCCCATCGAGCTGCTCCGCGGTGGCGCTGCCCAGGCTGATCGGGCCGGACTGGCCCCCGGTCGCCTGGGCGGCCGCCAGACCGGCTCCGGGGCCTGGAACGACGACCTGCTGGCCATCGCTGAGGCGGGCCGCGAGGTTGATCGCGTCCTCGGACGCGCCGTGGGCGAAGCCGCCCGCGCGCCTCACCGCGTCGGTCACCCGCGAGCCCGCGGGGAGACGGTAGACGCCGGGCCGCCCCACGGCGCCGGCGACATGCACGATGACGTCCCGCGATTCCCCGGCCTCATGGGAGGAGTCCGCGGCGAAGCTGAGCTCGGACCCGGCGGCGCCTGCCGATCCGCTCGACTGGATCCAGCGCGCGCCGATGACGATGACCGCCACCGCGATTACGGCATACACCAGCAGCTGCGAACGGCTGAGGTCCGGCATGGGGTGAGGCTTGCCGGGCGCTCCGCGCGCGAGCCGCCCGGTTCGCAACGGATCTCAGACGCGGTGGCGCTGGATCAGCGGACCTCGAACCCGGAGAGCCCCTCCGGCTCCTCCACGACGACGTCGACCGAGTCGACCTCCGCCCGGCTCGGGCCACGACCGGCGAACTCGACCAGCCGGTCCACTGCTTGGGGATCGCCTTCGAAGACGGCCTCGACGGCGCCGTCGGCGCGATTCGAGACCCAGCCGGCCACGCCCGCGGCCTCCGCCTGGCGTCGGGTGGTATCCCGGAAGAAGACTCCCTGGACGCGACCGCGCACGACGACCCGCTTGCGGGTCAGCGGTTAGTCCTCTTCGTATTCGTACTCGGAGGCGGCGCCGACCCCGGAGCGACCGAAGACCTCGGACGAGGTGACGGGCGGGGACTGCACCGAGACGCAGCAGAGGTCCGCCGAATTCGTGTTGGCGATCGAGTGGTCGGTGGCGGGGGGAACCAGGACGAGGTCACCCTGCCCCACCTCCTGCGTGTCGCCGGCGACGGTGAGCGTGCCGCGTCCGCTGACGACGATGTAGACCTGCTCGGCCTCCTCGTGCGAGTGGAGCTCCTGGTCGATTCCCTCGGGCACCTCGAGCCAGGTCACCGACATGTTGCGCGAGCCGAGCTCTCCGGCATCCATGAGGATGCGATTGCGAACCCTGTGCCACTCCTCCGTGGGAGCCTCCGCGAGCCGCCTGACCAGCACGGGCCTTTTTCTAGCAGACCTAGCGAACGACGAGGTTGACGAGTCGTCCAGGGACGACGATCTCCTTGACGATCGCCTTGCCGTCCAGGTGTCGCTGGACGTTCTCGCTGGTCCTGGCGATCAGGGTGAGCTCGTCCTCCGAGGTGTCGGCCGCGACCTCGATTCGGTCACGCAGCTTGCCGTTCACCTGCACGACGAGCATGTAGGTGTCGCGCTCGAGCAGCCCAGGGTCCGCCTCGGGCCAGGGCTGCTCCCAGACCCGCTCACCCTCGAGCCACTCGTAGATCTCGGAGCAGAGGTGCGGTGCGAACGGGAAGAGCAGCGAGGCCGCGGTCGCGGTCGAGAAACGGACTGCCGCCGCGCCCGTTGGGTCGGGATAGAGATCGTCCTTGAGCCGGTAGACATCGTTGACCAGCTCCATCACGGCGGAGATCGCGGTGTTGAACTGGAAGCGGGGATCGATATCGCGGGTGACCTTGTCGATCGCCCAGTTGGCCTTGGCCAGCAGCTCTCTTGCCGGACCCTCCGAGGAGGCTGGCGCTCCCGCAGGCGAAGCCGAGGGGGCGCCCTCCGGTGAGGTGCGCTCGCTCACCTCGCGCCCCAGGCGCCAGAGCCTCGAGAGGAATCGGAAGATCCCTTCCGCGCCCTCGTCCGACCAATCGCCGCCCTTGATCGGAGGCGCGTGGAAGCAGATGTAGGTGCGGAGGGTGTCCGCCCCGAATCGGTCGACGTATTCCGCCGGGCTGACCGTGTTCCCGCGGGACTTGGACATCTTCGCGCCGTCGCGGGTGATCATCCCCTGGGTGAAGAGGTTGGCGAAGGGCTCGCGCGTCTCGAGCAGGTCCATGTCGTGCAGCGCCTTCACGAAGAAGCGCGCGTACATCAGGTGGAGGATGGCGTGCTCGACGCCGCCGATGTACTGGTCGACCGGCATCCAGTAGTCGGCGACGTCGCGGGCCCAGGGGAGCTGGTCGTTGTGGGGATCGAGGTAGCGGAGGAAGTACCAGGAGGAATCGACGAATGTGTCCATCGTGTCCGTCTCACGTCGGGCTTCTCCCCCGCATTGCGGGCAGTCGGTCCGGACCCAGTCCTCGGCGGCGGCCAGCGGGCTCTTGCCCTTGGGCGCGAAATCCTCGATCTCCGGAAGGAGCACTGGCAGCTGATCCTCGGGGACGGGGACCATCCCGCACTGATCGCAATAGATGATCGGGATCGGCGCGCCCCAGTAGCGCTGGCGGGAGACGAGCCAGTCCCGCAGGCGGTAGTTGACGGCGGGCTTGCCCCGGCCGTCTGACTCCAGCCAGCTCACGATCTCGCCGTAGGCCTCGCGGTTGTTCTTGCCGTCGAAGCGGCCGGAGTTGACCAGGGGACCGTCGCCGGTGTACGGGAGCCCGTCTTCGTCTCGGGCCTCTTCTGGGTCGGTTCCCTCGATCACGCGGCGGATCGGAAGGTCGAAGGCCGTGGCGAAATCGTAGTCGCGATGGTCGTGCGCCGGGACCGCCATCAGGGCACCCGTGCCGTACTCCAGGAGCACGTAGTCCGCGACGAACATCGGGATTCGCTCGCCGTTCACGGGGTTCGTCACCTCGCGGCCGAGTGGGACGCCCGTCTTCTGGTGCTCCTCACCGGCGCGTTCCTCTGCGCTCGCCCTGGCCGACTCGTTGACGTACTCCCGAACCGCGTGCTCGTGGTCGGTGCCGGCGGCCAGCCGTTCGACCTGGGGGTGCTCGGGAGCCAGGACGAAGAAGGTGGCGCCGAAGAGCGTGTCGGGCCGGGTGGTGAAGACCGGGAAGTCGAGGTCCAGATCCTCGCAGCGGAAGACGACCTCGGCGCCCTCGGAGCGGCCGATCCAGTTTCGCTGCATGGTGATCACGTTCTCCGGCCACGACTCGAGGAGGTCGAAGTCGTCGAGGAGCTGCTGCGCGTATTCGGTGATGCGGAAGAACCACTGCTCGAGCTGGCGGAGGACGACGAGCGTGCCGCAGCGCTCGCAATGTCCGTCGATCACCTGCTCGTTGGCGAGGACCGTCTGGTCCTTCGGGCACCAGTGGACGGGCGCCTCGTGGCGGTGCGCGAGGCCGCGCTCGTACAGCTTCAGGAAGATCCACTGCGTCCAGCGGTAATAGCGGGGCTCGTGGGTGCCGAACTCCCGGCTCCAGTCGATCGAGATACCCCAGCGCATGAACTGCTCGCGGAACGACGCGATCGACTCCTCCGTTGCGATCCGGGGATGCACGCCCGTCTGGATCGCGTTGTTCTCGGCCGGCAGCCCGAACGCGTCGTAGCCCATCGGGTGAACGACGCTGAAGCCGCGGCGGCGGCGGAAATGGGCGATCGCGTCGCCGACCGAGTAGGTCTTCAGGTGTCCGACATGGGGCTCACCTGACGGGTAGGGCAGCATCTCGAGCACGTAGCTCTTCGGCTTCGAGGCGTCGAACTCCGGCGATCCCGGATTGGCGACACCCCAGGTGTCCTCGGCCTGCCAGACGAGCTGCCACTTGCGCTCGATCGCCTGGGGGTCGTAGCGGTCGGTTGTCTCGTTCTCGGCCACGCGGGCCAGTTTACGAGCGGCGTATATTCGGACGCGGTGTTTGTGGCGTCCGGTGATGGCGAGCCGGACAGTCGAGTGAAGGAGGAACGAATGTCGAGGTTGATCAGGCTTGACCGGACCGGGCACACCGAGCTGGCGAGCTGGACCGCCGGGGACGAGGCTGCGCAGGAAGCGGCGGTCGTTGCGTTCCGGCGCGAGCTCGAGGAGGGCATGCTCGCCAGCGCGACCCTGCCCGACGGGTCGGCCGAGGTCGTGCGTGAGCTGCCGCTCGACGCCGAGCTGGTGGTGATGCGTCGCCCCATCGCCGGGGGCTAGGCGGTGGAGGCAGGTGTTCTCGCCGAAGCCGCGGCGATGCCGTGGCGGCGGCGGGCCAGCGACCGAAGCCTGACGCGAGAGGGTCGTGTCTGGACCCTGTGGAGCGCGGGAGTGCTGATCACGTTCGGATTGCCCGCCGCCTTGCTGATCTGGATCGAGCCGCTCGCCGCCCCGGTCTCGGCGATCTTCCTGGGGCACGGATTGGCCGTGCTGCACCTGCAGGCGCGGCGCGGAGCGCGGGGCGTGAAGCCGATCGGCGCCGAGGCGAGCGACGGGCCCGAGCGGAGGGCGCTCGGCCTGCTCGGCGACCTGCTCGGTCACGATTCCCGGGAGCTGCTCACCGAGACCGGCTTGGCGCTGCAGAGGGGCGCCCTGGGCGCGTGGCTCGTCGGTCAGGAGGGCGCGATCCTGGTTCGCAACGGCGGGCATCGGGTGCACTGCTTCTGCGTGCGGGTCGGCGAGCCAGGCGATCTGCCGGCCGGAGACCGGGTGGCGCACCTGCTGCTGGCGCTGCGTGAGGACGAGGAGGGATTTGCCACGGTCGCCAACCGGAACTTCTCCGGTGCGCGCTGGCGCTTGCGCCGGCAGCTGCCGGCGCGGGCGCGACCCGCCCTGAGTCGCGCCCGGTCCGCGGCTGCGGCCTAGTCCTCCTGCGCCTGGAGCTCGTTCACCTTCGCCTCGAGCTGCTCCATGACGGCCGGGTCGCGGAGCGTGGTGACGTCACCGAGCTCGCGGCCCTCCGCGATGTCGCGGAGCAGGCGGCGCATGATCTTCCCCGAGCGGGTCTTCGGCAGGTCGCCGGCCCAGATGATCCGTTTGGGCCGGGCGATCTTCGAGATCCGCCGGGCGACGTGGCCGTTGATCTCCGTCTTGAGCTCCTCGTCGCCCTCCAGGTCACCTTCGAGCGTGACGAAGGCGACGATCGCCTGACCGGTGTCCTCATCGGGTATGCCGATCACCGCGCATTCGGCCACCTTCGGGTAGGAGACCACCGCTGACTCGACCTCGGCGGTCGAGAGGAGGTGACCCGAGACGTTGACCGCGTCGTCCGCCCGGCCGAGGATCCAGAAGTAGCCGTCCTCGTCCTTCCGTGCGGCGTCGCCGACGTAGTAGGTCTGGTCGAACTTGGAGTAGTAGACCTCCTTGAACCGCTCCTCCTCCTTGTAGAGGGTCCGGAGCATTCCCGGCCAGGGGCGGCGGAAGACCAGGAATCCCTGTTCGCCCTCGACCTCGTTGCCGTCGTCGTCGACGACGACTGCGTCGACGATGCCGGGGAGTGGCCTCGTGGCCGACCCCGGCTTGGTCTCGGTCAGTCCCGGGAGGGGGCTGATCAGGATGTGGCCGGTCTCTGTCTGCCACCAGGTGTCGACGATCGGGCAGCGCTCGCCGCCGATCACCTCGTAGTACCAGAGCCAGGCCTTGGGATTGATCGGCTCACCGACGCTCCCCAGGAGGCGGAGAGAGGAGAGGTCGTGCTTGTTCGGATACTCGACCCCCCACTTCATGCATGCCCGGATGGCGGTCGGCGCCGTGTAGAGGATGGTGACGCCGTGGTTCTCGACGATGTCCCACCAGACGTCCTTGTCCGGGTAGTCCGGGGCGCCTTCGTACATGACGCTGGTGGCGCCATTCGAGAGGGGGCCGTAGACGATGTAGGAGTGTCCGGTGACCCACCCCACGTCAGCGGCGCACCAGTAGACGTCCTTCTCCGGCTTCAGGTCGAAGACGTAGCGGTGGGTGAAGGTGACGCCGACCAGGTAGCCGCCGGTGGTGTGGAGGACGCCCTTCGGCTTGGCGGTCGAGCCGGAGGTGTAGAGGACGAAGAGCGGTTGCTCGGCCTCCATGGGCTCGGCCGGGCAGTCCGGGTCAGCGGACTCCATGGCCTCGCCGAACCAGACGTCACGTCCCTCCTTCATCTCGCACTCGGTGTCCGTGGCCTTGACCACGAAGATCGTCTCGATCGAGGGGACGGACTCGATCTCCGGGTCGACGGCGCTCTTCATCGGTGCGGTCTTGCCCTTGCGCCGGGCGCCGTCCACGGTGATCAGCGCCTTGGCCTCTGAAAACTCCATCCGCTCGCGAACGGCCTCCGGCGAGAAGCCGCCGAAGACCACGTTGTGAGGGGCGCCGATGCGGGCGCAGGCGAGCATCGCGACCACGACCTCGGGGATCATCGGGAGGTAGATGCCGACGACGTCGCCCTTGCCGATGCCGCGGTCCTTGAGGGCGTTGGCGAGGCGCTGCACGTCCCGGTGGAGCTCGGCGTAGGTGATGTCGCGCTCCTCGCCCTCCTCGCCGTGCCAGTGGTAGGCGACCCGGTCGCCGTTGCCGGCCTCGACGTGGCGGTCCAGGCAGTTGTAGGAGAGGTTCAGTTGGCCGTCGGCGAACCACTGGTAGAAGGGCGCGTTCGACTCGTCCAGGATCTGTGTGGGCTTCTTGGCCCAGTCGACGAGCTCCTCCGCCTGCCGTGACCAGAAGCCCTCGAGGTCGTTCTCGGCCTCCTCGTACATCGACTCGTCCGTGACGAGGGCCTGCTTGCGGAACTCCTCGGGCGGCGGGAACTTCTCGATCTCGAGCATGGACTCGAGTTGCTTCTCGAGTTGCTCGGTCTTCACCTCAGTCGCCATCTCTCCTCATCTCCTTCTCGAAAGTCTGGAAAGCCAACGTATCGCGGCGGCCCGGCCGGGTCGTTGGCGACCCGGCCGTCCGTCGCTCACCACAGTCTCAGCCGTGCAGCTCCTTCACCGGGAGCACGATCCGGCCGAATGTCTTGTTCGTCACTGACGCGAACGAGGCGTACCAGGCGACGATCGCGGTTGCGATGCCGAGCCAGCCGCCGATGTGGATGATCGTGTCGTTACCCGCCGAGTTGCCGATCCCCAAGACGATGAAGGTCGGCGCCAGCAGCACGAACACGAGAGCCACCGCCACGCTGACGCGCAGGGATGCGATCAGCATGTAGGTGGTGAATATGCCCCAGCCGATCAGGTATAGGCCGACGGCGTCGCCGAGATGCGCGGCGGGCACCGAACCTGCCAGGAACTGATCGAAGACGAACAGGGAGATCCAGAACGCGCCGAACGAGGAGAACGCGGTCGCCCCGAACGTGTTGTTGTTCTTGAACTCCCACATGCCGGCAAGCAACTGTGCCAATCCGCCATATGCGAGGGCGAGGGCGAGAACCACCGGCTCACCTCCCGGATTGACGAGGTTGGCGTTGAAGAAACTGAGCACGAACGTGGTCAGGGCGAATGCGGCCAGGCCGAGTGGGGCCGGGTCGGCGATCGCCTCAGCGGGCTGGCGGATCGTCCGTTGGACGAACTCGCCCTCGCCTCCAACCACATCGTTCGTGCCCCTTCTCGGTACACGAGCGGTCGTGGCTTCCATAACTCACCTCCTGTTTCCCCTATTCATGGGGTGCCACCAAGGAACTACCCGGCTATTAAGGCTTGCTAACGCAAGCGGTTCGGGGCCCAGGTGGACGGGATGGGGCCGCGGCTAGAGCCCGGCCGCCTCGGCGAGGAGGGTGACCTGCCCGGGATCCGCGGAGGCCGGGAAGAGGATGAGCTCGTCGCAGCCGGCCGTCTCGAACGCCGAGACGTATTGCTTCACCGTGTCGGCGTCCTTGGCCGCCCCTCCGACGATCGCCTGCGCGATCTCCTCGCCGAGCCAGGCGTAGTAGGCGCCGAGATCGTTCTCGGCATTCTGCTGCGCGTCAGGACCGAGCGAGAAGTAGACCAGTGCCATCGTGTAGGGCTTGTCGTCGCGGCCGGCGTTCTCCCACGCCTCGTGCAAGCTGGCCGCGGTCTCCCGGAAGGCGTCCGGTCCGGCTCCGCCCTGCGTCCAGCCGTCGCCGAACCGGGCCGCCCGCTCGAGGGAACGGCCGACGTTGCCACCGACGAGGAGTCTGGGGCCGCCGTTGCGGGCCGGCGGGCCGACCTTGGACTCGAGGTCGCCCTCGGCGTTCCAGATGGCACGGATCTTGGGGAGCGCCGCGTCGAGCCAGTCGCCGCGGGTGGAGAAGTCGATGCCCGAGACCTCGTAGTCGTCCTCGCGGCCGCCCAGTGCGATGCCGAGGACGGTGCGGCCGCCGCCCGCGACGGCGTCGAGGGAGAGGACCTGCTTCGCGACCAGGGCGGGGTTCTGACGGAGGGGGCCGAGCATGACGTCGGTGACGAGACCGATCCGCTCCGTCACCGCCGCCGCGGCGGAGAGGGCGACGATCGACTCGTAGCAGTCGAAGACGAGCCGGTCGATGGTGCCGAGGCTGCTGAACCCCGCCTCCTCGGCGGCGCGCGCCCAATCGATGATCTGCTCGCGGGAAGTTCCGGCGATGGCGTTGGGGAGTCCGATGCCGAGCTGCATTCGTTTCCTTTCGTGGTCCTAGATTGGTCTCGTGGTCGATCCGGAAACTACCGAGCTTGTTGCGTGGGCAAACAAAATGCTCGAGGAGGAACGGGTCGGGAGGCTGGGTCTGCTCGACCTGGAGGGCGCACCGCGGGTGCTGCCCGTGACCTTCGCGGTGGCCGAGGGACGGGTCTGGAGCGCGATCGATCAGAAGCCGAAGACGGCGGAGGAGCCGGCGCGGCTGCGATTCCTGCGCCGGGACCCGCGCGCGGCGCTGACCGTGGACCGCTACTCGGACGACTGGGACGAGCTCGCGTGGGTGCAGGTGCTGGGAACGATCGAGATTCTGGATCTGTCCGCGGGCCGGGCCGGGTTGGAGGCGCTGAGGGAGAAGTACGGGCCGTACCGGGAGGAGGCTCCGCCGGGACCTTTACTGGCTCTTCTGCCGGAGAGGTATCGGTGGTGGCGAGCCGGCGATCAGGGAATGCCGGGTGGGTAGCCCAGGGGACCGACCTCGCTTTCGAAGAGGTTGGTGACCGCGAAGTCGTCGTCGCCCGGCGACGGCTCCTGCCGTTCGAACCAATCGAAGATCTCGTAGACGATTTCTTCCGGTGCGAGGTCAGGATGGACGCTGACGGCGAGAAGACCGTGGCCGCTCTCGATGCGCACCTGCGGGGATGGAAAGAGCTGAGTGAGGTGATCGGTCAGGCGCGCCTCGGAGGGCGCGCCGACCAGGACCACGAAGTGGATGCAGCCGCTCGGGATGACGACGGCCTCGATCGGACGGATGCCGGTTTGATCGGGTGGACCGAGGCGGACGACGTCGCCGAAGTTGACGGCATCGACGAAGAAGGGGACGTTCTGGATCACCGCCTGCTTCCGGTCCGCCGGGTCGGGGAGGGCCTGCATCGTCTCGCTGGAGCAGATCGCCGACCCCCGCACGTGGCCGCGAACATCGAGGGTCTCCTGGTGGTGGCTCATCGCCCATCGTCTCCGGAGACAAGGGGTGAATCCGAAGGTCCAAGGCGAGCGTAGCGGCGGCCTCGACGGGTGATCAGGATTTCCTCGCCGGCCGCGGCTCGTTCCATCCAGTAGCCGAAGTGATTGCGGAAGAGATGGGCACCCACGGTGACTTCGCCGCCACCGTCCGTGCGAGGAGTGGAGCCAGCGGGGCTCGAACCCGCGACCTCGTGCATGCCATGCACGCGCTCTCCCAGCTGAGCTATGGCCCCAGCAAGGGTGTGATCAATCGCGAAGTGTATCGACGCTCTCTGGCCATTCCTTGGAGGGCTGAGGCGCAGTTGAAATGCGCTCATTCCTGACAGGAACTCGAACGGGATCAAGTAGCTCGACCCGCTCTCGTGGTCATAGGCGGCGACCAGGTCGATCTCGCTGGACCGATACTTGTTGCGGACGTAGCCACCTTGCGTATGCCAGCTGCTCACGAGGTTGATTACGAGCACCTCGCCGCGGCGTTTGGCCGTCTTGCATTGAACCCGGAGGATTCGGTCGCCGAGGTCGAAAGCAAGGTCATACCGCGCGTGTTCGGCAACAGGCTTGAGAACTTCAACGCCCAGCTTCGTCGCCTCCAGCGCGATCGCCAACTCGGCGATGTTGCCCTTTTCGTTGGGTCCGAGCACGAACGTATGTTCGCCCATGCTTCTGCGCCGCTGGCGCGCAGAAGGTCACGAATGTGTGACGAGAGGGGAGTGGTGAGCTACGCCGCGCGGTTCTGCGACTCGCCCGGGTCCTGATCGACGTCCAGAACCAGTCCGTCGCTGCGGACATCCCGCACGGCGA